>NZ_LUGJ01000020.1:0-30250 GCF_001682955.1 Megasphaera sp. DISK 18 | reverse complement strand
AACATTTATTATAGAACCATAAAAAAGGACTACCGAGTGACGATAGTCCTTTGAATTTGGTGGAGATGAGGAGAGTCGAACTCCTGTCCGTAAATGCTGCCCCATGAACTTCTCCGAGCGCAGACCTTGTTAGTATCTTAAACCGTTTTCGTACAAGGACAAACTAGACGATTCCAGCCTGTGAGTTTCCCGACACGGCTGCCAGGCAAAACCATGTGGTATCCCGCTAAGTGACGTCTGCAAACTGCCCGCAGGATTAGCAGCAAGAGACGTTAGCCGCCCTTAGGCAGCTAAAGCAAAATTGTTTTCTTTTGCGTTTAATTTAAAAGGTTCACCGATTTACGGGCAGATGAAACCCCGGCTCGCTATTCATGATACAACCATCCACGTCGAAACCTTTACATCCCCATGGATGGAGAACCCCCATAGAGATTCAAATTAAGTATAACATATATTTTACAAATTGCCAACTGGTCTTCAACGGGTCTTATGATATAATAGTAGCGACGATGGGGCATCTCCCTTTTTCTGATAGTGCCTCTCATCGAACAGACTCGCAGCAGAGTCGTAAGAAGGTGTCACTTCATGTTGTATCTTATTAAATGGATTTACGCTTGGATTTTGCCCATAGGCAGTATCGTATTGGCCTTTATGATTTTGACGGCCTGGCTCTTTCGAAAGAAGGCGAGCGGCTGGTGGGCCATGCTGGTCATTACGGCCGTCTTCTACCTGTTGTCGACGGAGCCTGTTGCAGACATCCTCATCCAACCTTTGGAAATGGCCTATGAACAACCGTCCCTGGAAGCTCTCGACGGCGACGTCATCATCGTACTTGGCGGCGGCTCCCGTGCCGGTGTCCCTGATGTCGACGGCACGGGCCAGGTCGGAAGTGCGGCGGCCAACCGATTCTTGACGGCCCTTCGCTTGGAAAAAGCAAAGAATCTGCCCATCCTCTTGTCCGGAGGAACCGTCCTCGAAGGTGAGGCCAATGAATCTCAGATTGAAAAGCGGATGCTTCTGTCCCTTGGCGTTCCCGAACCACGAATTTTTATGGACGATAAAAGTCGAAATACGGCGGAGAACGCCGCTTTCTCTAAAGAAATTTGCCGTCAGCAGGGCTGGAAGAAGCCCATCGTCGTGACCAGCGCCTTCCATATGCCGCGGGCAGCCCGGTTCTTCAGCCGTGAAGGAATGGACTTCATTCCCTATCCGTCTGACTACCGCAGCAATATGCATCCTATTTGGTCGCCCTATACTGTCGTGCCGCAATCGGCCTATCTCCTCAATTCCTGTCTGGCCATCAAGGAATACGTCGGCATCGCTGCTGCATCTTTGGGAATGCAATAAATTGGGACGTAAAGCGTCCATGGTATTGCAAAATTCGGCCCGATGTGGCATACTTACATTGTAAGTAGCAAGGCCTTTAAGTTCTTAGAATTATATACAAAAGTTATTTTCGTTTTTAAAAGGAGTGTATCGACAATGATTAAAGTTGGTATTAATGGTTTCGGTCGTATTGGTCGTTTTGTTTTCCGCGCAGCTCAGACTCGCGATGATATTGAAATCGTAGGCATCAACGACCTCGGCCCGGTTGAATACCTGGCATACATGCTCAAATACGACACCATGCATGGTCGCTTCGATGGCACGATTGAAGTTGACGCCAAAAATAGCCAGCTCATCGTCAACGGCAAAAAAATCCGCGTAACGGCTGAAATGGATCCGGCTAACCTCAAATGGGACGAAGTCGGCGCTGAATATGTCGTTGAATCGACTGGTCGTTTCCTCACGATGGACCTCGCTGAAAAACACTTGGCAGCAGGTGCTAAATATGTTGTTCTCTCCGCTCCTTCCAAACAGGGTGAAGACGGCCGCCAGGCAGACATGTTCGTTTGCGGCGTTAACACCGACACATACAAAGGCCAGACCATCGTCTCCAACGCATCTTGCACGACGAACTGCCTGGCTCCGATCGCTAAAGTCCTCAACGATGCTTTCGGCATCAAAGACGGCCTCATGACGACCGTTCACTCTACGACGGCTACTCAGAAAACCGTTGACGGTCCTTCCATGAAAGACTGGCGCGGTGGCCGTGCAGCTGCCGGCAACATCATTCCGTCCAGCACGGGTGCTGCTAAAGCTGTAGGCAAAGTCATTCCTGAATTGAATGGCAAATTGACCGGTATGTCCATGCGTGTTCCGACCCTCGACGTTTCTGTCGTAGACCTCACGGTTAACCTCGCAAAACCGGCTACGTACGATGAAATCTGCGCAGCTATGAAAAAAGCTTCCGAAGGCGAATTGAAAGGCATCCTCGGCTACACTGAAGAAGACGTCGTTTCTTCCGACTTCCTCGGTTGCCCGCTTACCTCTATCTTCGATGCTAAAGCAGGTATCGCCCTTACGGATACTTTCGTTAAAGTTGTTTCCTGGTACGACAATGAAATCGGTTACTCCAACAAGGTCCTCAACCTCATTGCCGTAATGAACGATTACAACAGCAAACACTAATTTGTAGCGACGCATTTCCCAACGGGTAAACAGCCTCCCGTTACAAATCAGATTGAAACATCGAAAAGCGCTGAAAGGGGCTGTCGCTGCGGCGACAGCCCCTTTTGTTTTTCTTTACTACAAAAAGGAGTAAAACACTACAATGGCAAACAAAAAACCAGTAATGTTAATCATCATGGATGGTTTTGGCTGCAGCGATATCCAAAAAGATAATGCCGTAGCCCAGGCGAACCTCAAGGTTTTGCCGAAACTTTGGGAAGAATATCCCCATTCCTTCCTCGGTGCTTCTGGTGAAGATGTCGGCTTGCCGGACGGCCAGATCGGCAACTCCGAAGTCGGCCACCTCAATATCGGTGCCGGCCGCATCGTATACCAAGCTTTAACCAAAATCACGAAAGACATCAAAGAAGGTCCCTTCTTTGAAAAACCGGCCTTGGTCGGTGCCATGGAAAACGCCAAGAAAAACGATTCAGCCCTCCATTTATTGGGCCTCGTCTCTCCCGGCGGCGTTCACAGCAGTGAACAGCACCTCTTCGGCCTCCTTGAAATGGCCAAACGTTTTGGCTTGAAAAAAGTCTATGTCCATGCCTTCCTCGACGGCCGCGACGTACTGCCCCGCAGTGCCGGCGAATTCTTGAAGGAACTTGAAGATAAATGCGCCGAACTCGGCGTCGGCGAAATCGCCACCATCAGCGGTCGTTATTACGCCATGGACCGCGATAAACGCTGGGAACGCGTTGAAAAAGCTTACGATGCCGTAGCCTTGGCAGAAGGACCGCAGGAACCAGATGCAGCCACGTGCTTGAAACATTCTTATGAAGCCGACGTTTCCGATGAATTCGTCGTCCCGACGGTCATCCGTAAACATCCCGTTGAAGATGGGGACAGCGTCGTCTTCTTCAATTTCCGCCCTGACCGGGCTCGTCAGCTGACGACGGCTTTCGTCGTTCCTGACTTTGCAGAATTCCCGCGTCCGAAAAAATTGGACGTATACTTTGCGACCATGACCCGCTACGAAGATGATCTTCCGGCCCATGTCGTCTACGACAAAGAACGGATTCCCCATACCTTGGGTGAAGTCCTGGCCAAAGCCGGCAAGACCCAGCTTCGCATTGCAGAAACGGAAAAATACGCTCACGTCACGTATTTCTTTAACGGCGGCGAAGAAGAACCGAACAAGGGCGAAGACCGTATCTTGGTACCGTCCCCGAAGGTTGCAACCTATGACCTGCAGCCGGAAATGAATGCTCCTATCGTTACGGAAAAAGTCATCGAACAGATCAAGGCCGATAAATACGATATGATCATGCTCAACTTCGCCAACGCCGATATGGTTGGTCACACCGGTGTTTTTGAAGCGGCTGTCAAAGCCGTTGAAACGGTGGATACCTGCGTCGGCAAAATCGTCGAAGCCCTCCATGCTGTCGATGGACAGCTGCTCATCATTGCGGACCACGGCAATGCTGAAAAAATGGCTGATCCCGAAACGGGCAGCCCTTATACGGCTCATACGACCAATCATGTACCGTGCATCTTGGTCAGTGAAGAACACAAAAATGTTCATCTCCACGACGGCATCTTAGCCGATGTCGCTCCGACGATGCTGACCTTGGCCGGAATGGATATTCCCAGTGAAATGACAGGCAAAAGCCTGATCGATCAGTGATGATCTCCGTCGTTCTGCCGCATTTCGAAGGGAGAGAGTAAGATGGAACAAGATACGCTGAGTATCTTTCAAAAAATAGCTCCCGATGTTATGGGGACCATTAAGGAACGATATTTACTATTGCGGCATATTGCCGATGCCGAACCGGTAGGACGCCGGACCTTAGCCGGACTTTCCGGGCTTTCTGAACGCGTCGTCCGCTCTCATGTCGACGTTCTGCGCCGCAGCGGCATCGTCCGCTTTACGACGCTGGGCATTGCCATGGAACCGGAAGGAAAGCGGCTCATGCCGGATCTCTTGGAATGCTTTCTGCGTCTCAATAACCTCGATGATATCCAGCGTCAAATCCGGCAGAAGCTGGGGCTGAAGAATGTCTACATCGTTCCCGGTGACAGCGACAGTGATAAGACGGCGAAGGAAGAATTAGGGCGCCGCGGTGCCCTGCTCTTAAACGATCTCTTTGGCAGCGTCGACACCGTCGCCATCAGCGGCGGATCGACCATGGCTGAAGTGGCCCGGATGCTGCCGGAATGCCTGGCAAATGTCACCATTTTGCCGGCTCGGGGCAGCATGGGGAACCACGTCGAAGTACAGGCCAACTATATTGCTGCCAATGTCGCTGCCAAGACACACAGTTCATACCGTATGATTCATATTCCCGAAGGACTCAGCGATTCTGCCTTGCAGATGATGCTGAAGGCCGACCGCCAGACCCAGGAAAACGTCGCCATGACGGCCCGGGCGCAGGTCGTCATCTTCGGCATTGGCCGCGCCGACCGCATGGCCCGAAAAAGGGGAATGACGACGCTCCAGCGCGATGCCCTGCACAGCCTCGGTGCCTGTGGGGAATCGCTGGGCTGCTACTGCGGCCTCGACGGCAAGATCTTATACGGTACGAATAATATCGGCATTTCCCTGCGAGAAATTAAATATCACCCTCACGTCATCGCCGTAGCCGGCGGTGCCAGCAAAGCTGAAGCCATTGTCGGCGTCATGCGGGCCTGCCATACGGGAACGCTGGTCACCGATGAAGGGGCGGCTGAAAAAATCATACAACTGCTTTAATTAGAGGAGGAACCTATTCATGAAAAAAACAATCACCGACGTCAATGTCGAAAACAAACGCGTTTTTGTCCGTGCAGACTTTAACGTACCTCTTGACGAAAACTGCAACATCACCGACGATACGCGTATCCAGAAGACGCTGCCGACGATTAAATACTTGCTCGAACATAATGCGGCTGTCATCTTGTCCAGCCATCTCGGCCGTCCGAAGGGACAGGTTGTCGAAAAATACTCTTTGAAACCCGTCGCAAAACGCCTGTCTGAACTCCTCGGCGTCGACGTCAAATTCGCTCCCGATTGTGTCGGTGCTGAAACGAAAGCCATGGCCGATGCGCTCAAACCGGGCGAAGTTCTCCTCTTGGAAAACCTCCGCTTCCATAAAGAAGAAGAAAAGAACGGCGAAGACTTCGCTCGTCAGCTCGCTTCCTTGGCTGAAGTCGGCATCAACGATGCTTTCGGCTGCTGCCATCGTGCTCACGCTTCCGTAGCCGGCATCACACAGTTCCTGCCCATGGCTTCGGGCTTCCTCCTCGAAAAAGAAATCCGCTTTATCGGCGGCGCTGTCGATAACCCGGCTCATCCTTTCGCAGCCATCATCGGCGGTGCTAAGGTATCCGATAAGATCGAAGTTATTTCCAACCTCCTGCCGAAAGTCGATCTCATGATTATTGGCGGCGGCATGGCCAACACCTTCTTGGCTGCTCAGGGCTATGGCATCGGCAAATCTCTCGTCGAAGCCGATAAAATCGACTTGGCGAAAGAACTCATCGCTCAGGCTAAAGAACAGGGGACGAAACTGCTCCTGCCGGTCGACGTCATGGTCGCAGCTGAATTCAAAAACGATGCCGACCACAAAGTCGTTGCTGTCGATGCCGTTCCGGCCGATTGGATGATCCTCGACGTCGGCACCAAGACGCAGGAACTCTTTGCCAAAGAATTGGCTTCCATGAAACTCATCGTTTGGAATGGTCCCATGGGTGTATTTGAAATGGAAAACTACGCCAAAGGTACGGAAGCCGTTGCCAAGGCCGTTGCTGATTCCGACGCTGTTTCCATCGTCGGCGGCGGTGACTCCGTTTCGGCAGTCAACAAAACCGGTCTGGCTGACAAAATCAGCCACATCTCGACGGGCGGCGGTGCTTCCCTCGAATACCTCGAAGGCAAACAGCTCCCGGGCGTCGTTGCTTTAAGCGATAAATAAGTCGTTTCATACTATTTCATATACATACGCCGGATGCCCGGAATTCCCGCTGTCATGACGGACTGCTCCGAAGAGACAGGGACCGGGCAGATCTGGCCAAGGAGGAAAATTTATTATGCGTAAAACTATTAT
The DNA here is from genome assembly GCF_001682955.1 of Megasphaera sp. DISK 18. NCBI lineage: Bacteria > Bacillati > Bacillota > Negativicutes > Veillonellales > Veillonellaceae > Megasphaera > Megasphaera sp. DISK 18. Next base: position 23,675 of record NZ_LUGJ01000020.1, on the reverse strand, counting down.
TGCCGGTAACTGGAAAATGAATCATTTAGGCGCTGACGCCAAGGCTACGATTCAGGGCCTCGTTGAAAAAATGCCCAAAGACGTAAAAGCTGAAGTCGTCATTGCCCCTGTTTTCCCGTACCTTTCGACGACTGTTGAAATGACTAAGGGCACGGCCATCCATGTCGCTGCTCAGAATATGCATTGGGAAGAAAAGGGCGCCTTCACGGGCGAAGTTTCGCCGGCCATGCTCGTCGATATCGGCGTAACACACGTCATCCTCGGCCATTCGGAACGCCGGACCTACTTCAATGAAACCGATGAAACGGTCAACAAGAAGACGAAAGCAGCCCTCGCTCACAACTTGACACCGATCGTTTGCTGCGGCGAAACGCTGGAACAGCGCGAAGAAGGCATCATGCAGTCTTGGATCGAAGGCCAGATTGAAAATGCCCTCAAAGGCATTTCTGAAGCCGACATCAAGAACGTCGTCATCGCTTATGAACCGATCTGGGCTATCGGCACGGGTAAGACGGCCAGCGCTGCTCAGGCTGAAGAAGTCTGCGCCATTATCCGCAAAAAATTAGCTGCTCTCTACAGCGCAGCTGCAGCTGAAGACGTATCCGTCCTCTACGGCGGCAGCGTCAAAGGCGGCAACGTCGCTGAACTCACCGGTTCTGCCGACATTGACGGCGGCCTCGTTGGCGGCGCCAGCCTCAAAGCTGATGACTTCTTAGCCATCATCAACAATGCCGTTGTAAAATAAATTGAGCTCCATTTTCCCCCGCACCTCTCTTAGCACTTGTGCGGGGGTTTTTCTGTCTGTGGCCGGACTTTTGCATGACCGCCCCTACTTTGGTACAATAAAGACTAGGTGATGAAGGAGGTATTCATTTGAAATATATTTTATACGTCTTTTCCTTTTTGTGTATGGCCATCGGCGGCGGGGCTTGGTTCTTTTACGGACGAGCAGAGGGAGCTGTCGGCATCGTCCTGTCCCTCTATATTCTCTATCGACTGGAACGGCAGCCGCGTCAACTGGCATTGAAACTGACACGACGCAAGGGAAAGTCAGCCGGCCAATATGGTACATCTTTTGAAAAAGCCGTAGCTGATTTTAACCGCATGGAAGGCGAACGGTGGGGCTTGACCGACTCGGACCTTCAAGCGACGACCGCCAATATGCAGCATATTGCCCGCAATCTCCTCTACTATTTGAAACAATATCCGGAACGGATTCCCTTGGCCGAGCCTTTTATTAACTATTACCAGGACCGGGCCGTCTTTTTAGTCCACAAATATAAGCAGCTTACCATGACCGGTCTTAAGACGCAGAAGGTGGTTGCGACAAAGAAAAAGGTAAGGGACTTGCTCCTTCAGATGGATGCGGCCTATGAAAATCAATTTACAGAAGTCCTCCAGGGAGAACTTCAGGTCATTGATGGAGAAGTTGTGGCTATGACCCGCAATTTAGAAAATCGGGGAGTCTATCGCGACCCCGGTACCGGATCGAGTAGGGGCAGACAAAATGCCTTTTCACGGTGGAAACAGCGAGCTTCCAATCGCTTCGATGCCTATACGGACGGAACCTTTTCATCCATTACGCCGGAACTGCGCCATAAGATCAATGAAGAACGGCTGATTACGGCAGCCCTGGCCTTCTTTTTAGGTTCCTTCGGCATTCATCATTTTTATATGAAGCGAAATACCCGAGGCTATGTGTATGCCTTATTTTGCTGGACCTTCATCCCGGGATTTTTGGGAATTATCGAAGGAATGCGCTTTGCGAATATGACGACCGATGAATTTTATTACGCCTCGTACCTGCACAAATACCGAGCATAATTGACAATACTTTACAAAACATGTAATTGTGAAAACTATGTGTAAAATATATAGAGAAAAAGCATAGAATATGTTACTATCAGACGAGAGGGGCTAACTGTTCAGGCAGTATGCGAGTTTTTTTGATATGGAGTATCTAGCGTTTCTTGAGAATTTTTAGTTAAAAGGAGAACTCATGATACAAAAATACTTTTCCTACACCGGACGACTTAACAGACTGCGCTATTTTCTCAGAATTCTCGTCGTTATGATTCTTGCTTCTGTTTTAGGGACCTTATTGGCGCAAATTACTCCCTATTTGGCTTATCCTGTATCGGCGATTGCCACCGTCAGTGCCGTGATGCTGGGAATCCGCCGCTGCCACGATCTCAATCGAAGCGGTTGGTTTTACTTATTGATGTTTATCCCTATCATCGATTTCTTCGTGGCACTGTACTTGCTGTTTGCAGCAGGGACACCCGGTCCGAATCAATACGGAGCCGATCCCCTCGACAGCCAATTTGCCGGCTGATAAAGAAGCTTTCAGCAATTTATTCATGACATCTAATCTGTATCATCCATATCGATATCCATGGTGCCTTAGTCCCTGACAACCCATTTGAGATGTGAAGATAAACGCACAGAGACTGTGAAGTATCCGGCCTTTATGCGCTATTCAGACCGTAGCTGCCTTTGTTGCTGCTACGGTTTTTGTGTTCAGAAAGTTGGCATTTCGTGCAGGTATACTTTATGATAGAATCATAAAGTATACGTTGGAAAAAGTCTTTTGAGATGAAATAGTGAATTAAACTTTCTAAGTGCCGGAAGACATTATACATTTAGTTTTTATTAAGTAAGGAGGCGGTTATTGTGTCTTTGAATCGTTTGCGTGATTTGGCAGGAGCTAACAAAGGGGCCATTGGTACCTTTGTCAGTATGGGGAATATGTCGGAGGTGGAATGCCTCGGCTATACGGGTCTTGATTTTGTCATCATCGATACGGAACACGGTCCTTTTGATACAGAAACGATGATGAATCTTATCCGGGCTGCCGAACTGGTTCACCTCGTCCCTGTCGTGCGTCTGGCTAACGTCGATCATAGAGATATCCAGCGGGCGGCGGACTGCGGAGCCCAGGCTATCATCCTGCCTTGTCTGCGTGAGATCGACGACTTCAAGAAGGCCGTGGCCCTAGCAAAATACGCTCCCCTTGGACAGCGAGGCTTCATCAAAGGCCGGGGGACCGGTTTTGGCAGCGCCCCTTGGGCGGCGACGGAGACCTTAGAAGAATACTATGCCAACAGCAACGAACGCCTCCTGGTCATGCCGCAGTGCGAAACGAAAGAAGCCTTAGAACAAATCGAAGATATCGTTCAAATCGAGGGCCTGGACGGCATCTTCATCGGTCCTTACGATCTTTCGACCTGCCTCGGAATCCCGGGCCAATTTGAAAATCCCGGCTTTAAAGAAGCCCTCGATAGAATCCTAAAAGCCTGTCACGATGCCGAAAAACTCTGCTACATCTTTACCGGCACGACAGATCAGGCCAGGGAGTACATCGCCCAAGGCTACGACGGCGTCGCCCATAACCTCGACTTCAATATCCTCATCGAAGCCTATAAACAAGTCGTAGCGGATATACGCAAATAAGGCTGGAAGGAAACCATCGATTCAGTTTTCAAAAGGAGGAATGAGGGGAAGCGAGGGGATACGCTGAATACCCGCAGGCAATGTGAGACAAAACGTGATATAATTTCACATAAAAAGACGAGTACCTGATAACCGAAGTCATCAGGTACTCGTCTTTTTCCTATGTATAGAGAATTTGAGAAGGAAAGCGTGATTAGATTTCGACGTTGAAGTGTTTGAGAATCATTTTTTCAGCTTCGCCATTCCACAGGCCTTTATGGGCTTTGCAGCATTTGTCCAGTTCTAAGAAGAACGGGTCTTTTTCGCCGAGTTTGGCGAAGTCTTCAATAGCTGTCATGGGCATGTCGAACTGGGTATAGGCCAGTTTTTTGCCGCCCGGGATGTTGGGGAGGTTGAGCGTCGTTTCAGCGATGCTGTCGATGCCGCCGACGTGGGTTACCATGACGGCCGGGTCGATGATGCCTTTAGCTGCCAAGGTGTTGGCTTCGATGAGGTCATCGTTGTTGCCGCCGGTCGTGCCCATGATATGGGTGCTGGTGTAGTGGCAGTCGTAGAGGTTGATTTCAGCGCTGAAGTTTTTGTCCGTCGGGCCGGAGAAGAAGTTGAGGCATCCGTCGAAAGCTAAGAGGCGGCCTCCGAGTTCGGCGACGGCGCGGATTGGGGTGTAGACGAAGACGTCGTCATAGCCGTGGCCGTCGGTGAGGGCCATGAGGTCGTCATAAGCCGTGTCCATGTTGGACGTGTTGACGTAGATGAGTTCGACGCCGTGTTCGGCTGCGTATTCGGGGGATACGACTTCCTTGGCTCTGGCAAGGCGGGCATCGTTGATGTCGGTGACGACGATGCGTTTCGGTTTGTTTTTGTAGTTGATGCCGTAGCTGACAGCACCGAGGCCCATGGGGCCGCAGCCGCCTAGGATGATGATGTTGCCGCCTTCTTTGGTGCCCATAGCGTGGTCGTAGTTCTGTTTATTCGTATGGTAGTTGGCATGGTAGCCGCCGATGATGCAGCTCATGGGTTCGCCCAGGGAGGCTTCGAAGAAGCTTTCCCCTTCGTAAGGCATGAGGGCGCCTAATTCCATGACTTCGTGGGGGAAGATGCAGTACGTGGCATCGCCGCCGAAGAATTCGTAGGAGTACCCCGGGGAAGCCAGGCTGCCTTTGTAGTTCAAGGCCGGCTGCTGAGCAAAACGCATGCCCGGTTTGAACTGATCCTGCCATTTTTTACCGACTTTTACGATGACACCGGCAAATTCATGGCCTGTGATGATCGGGTTGGTATCGATGTTCTGCGGAGCTCGTTTGTGGTTCTTGCCCTGTTCAACGAGTTTGTATGTCGACATGCAGATGCTGTCGGTGATGATTTTTGCTAAAATTTCGTCGTCTTTAATTTCCGGGAGTTCAAATTCTTCTAAGCGTAAATCGCGGGTACCGTACATTCTGACTGCTTTTGTTTTCATGGTAAAATCCTCCTAAATAGGTAAGTAGCTGTAATTTTTTATATGAGTGACGAAGCTGTTTATGCTTCGAGGTTTGCAAAGGTGTTGAAGATGTCGTCGGCAGAGCTGTGGAGCAAGTCTTCGACGTCGTCTTCATCGGAACAGGTGATGGCGATATTGCTTAAAATATCGAGGTGTTCGTCACCGACACCGGCGATACCGATGACGAGTTTTACCGTTTCACCGCCCCAATCGGTGCCGTCCGGGAAGGTCATGACGACTAATCCGGATTTTTTGACTTCGCCCTTGCTGGCTTCAATGCCGTGAGGAATGGCGACGGCGTTTCCGATGGCTGTATTAAAGACTTCTTCTTTATCGAGCATAGCCTGGGTATATTTTTCGCTGGTATAGCCGTCCTCAGAGAAAATCTTTCCGATTTTCTTGATGATATCTTCTTTAGGCTGGGGCGGGCAGTTCAGGATGATGTTTTTCTTCTGTAAAATCGTATTCATAGAGAACGTCTCCTTTTATTTTTCGTTGCGGGCAGCAGCTAATTCATCGACGAGCATGCCGTATTCGGGAGCTGCCATAAAATTGGTAATCGTGATCAGACGAGCGTTGGGAGCACTGGCTTTAGCTCGGTCGGCCAGATCTTTGTGGCAAACGACGAGCTGGGCGTCGGCCGGAACTTCAGAAACCGATGCATGGCTGACGGTGATGTCGGTCAGTCCTGCTTTTTTGAATTTTTTTTGCAGGACAGCGGCGCCCATGGCGCTGGAACCCATGCCGGCATCGCAGGCGAAGACGACGTTGGTGATATGCTTCAAGTCGACAGCGGCTGTTGCCGTAGCCGGTGCATTCTTCGATTCGGCTTTCATGTCCTGCATCTTCTGCTGTGCTTCTTCGAGGGATTCACCCGATTTGGCATTGGACAATTTGATGATCGGCGATGCGATGAGGAAGGATACAACCGTTGCGATGACGATGCTTAAGATAACGGCAAAGGTTGAACCTTTGGGAGCCATGGCCAGGTAGGAAATGAGGCTGCCAGGAGCCGGCGGGCCGGAAAGGCCGAGGTCGAAAATCATGTTGTAGAACAGGGCTGCGACGCTGCCGCCGATGGTGGCTAAGAGCAGGGCCGGGTTCATGAGGATATAGGGAAAATAAATTTCGTGAATGCCGCCGAATACGTGGATGATCAAGGCACCGGGAGCCGATTGGCGGGTCATCTTGTCTTTGGCGAATAACCAGTAGGCCAAGAGGACGCCTGCGCCGGGGCCGGGGTTGGTTTCAATCATGTAGAAGATGGATTTGCCCGATTCAGCGACTTGTTCAGCACCGAGGGGAGTGAAGATCCCGTGGTTGATGGCGTTGTTGAGGAACAAGACTTTTGCCGGTTCCACGAAGAGCCCGATGAGGGGGAAGATGCCGGCCTGCAGCAGGAATTGGACGCCGGCCGTTAAGAAGGAGAGGATGACGCCCATGACCGGTCCGATCAGTTCGAAGCCGATGATGGCCATGATCATGCCTAAGATACCGACGGAGAAGTTATTGACCAGCATTTCAAAACCCGGTTTAATGTGACCGTCGACAGCGGCATCAAACTTTTTGATGACAAGGCCTGCCAGCGGGCCCATGACCATGGCACCTAAGAACATGGTGTACGTCGTACCGGTGATGACGCCGACTGTTGCGATGGCGCCCATGACGGCACCGCGAAGGCCGCCGACGATCTTGCCGCCTTGGAAGGCGATGAGTAAGGGCAGTGCATAGGTCAGGAACGGTCCGACCATTTTAGCTAACTGTTCATTTGGCAGCCAGCCACTGGGAATGAAGAGTGCCGTTATGAGACCCCAGGCGATGAAGGCGCCGATGTTCGGCATGACCATACTGCTGAGGAAGCGGCCGAAGGATTGTATTTTTGCTTTCATAGTAAGCCTCCAATTTGTAACCATAAATTCCATTGACGGAGCAGAACTCGGCACTCCGGACTGCGCTGTGCTGCTCTCTTGATGGTTACAGTATACCTTCCGTACATACTGAAATCAATTAAAAGTAATTTAACTTTGTCCGCATTCAACGTGACAACTATGAAGGAATCAGTACTGGCCTGGCGTAAGCCGCAGCTGCCGCCCCTTTCAATTGGTGGTATAATTAAGAAAAACGAAAGGGAGGAGATGAGAGAATGGCTCTTTCGGTCGTAATTATTGATCACGAGCCGCTCATGGCGGCACAATTAAAGAAATGCCTGTTAGCAGTGGATTCGGACATAACTGTCGTCGCTATTTGCTATGAAGGGGAACAAGCGGCAGCCTGCCTTCATGAATATAAACCGGATCTCGTCTTCTTGACGATTGAAATGCCCCGCATCGGCGGTCTTGCCATTGCCAAGGCCATTCAGGGCATGGAAGGAGACCGGCCGGATATCGTCTTCGTCACCGGTCAGCGCGATTTTGTGTCCCATACGCTGCGGCTGACGGCCCTGGACTATTTAGTCAAGCCCGTAACCGAAGGGGAAGTTGCTCAGGCCGTCCGAAAGTTCAGGGCCTTGCACATAAAAAAAGAACCTTCTCCGAGAGAAGATTCTTTGGCGGATACGTCGGCTGATGACGGGCCGATTTCTCTTCCGACGCGGCGGTTTTCCGTCGATGAGGGAGAGAAGATAAAGCTCATTGCCTGTGAGGATATCCGGTTGATTTATGCCGAAAAGCGCCGGACTTTTTTAGTGACCCTGGAAGGGAAAACCTATCCTACTCATTTCAGCCTGATCCAATTTGAGCAGCGGTTGCCGGCATCGGTGTTTTTTCGCTGTCACCGCAATTATATCGTCAATATCGATGAGGTCCGGCAAATCGAACCATGGTTCAATCATCAATACGTATTGATTCTTCAAGGGCAGGAAAAGGAACCGATTCCGGTGGGCCGCTCTTATATAAAAAAACTGAGACAATATATTTATTTATAATCCCAGGGCCTGAGCAAAATAGCCTTTTAAAATCCGCTGCAGATGGCAGCGGATTTTTTCTTCGTCATGGCCATAAACGGCCTGAGAAAAGGTGGAATCACTGACCATGGCACTGCTGATGGAGCCCAGGACGTCGGTGTGAAGACGGCTCTGTTCGTCCTGGGGCATGACCAGGAATAAAATCGTCGAGATGCCGTGAAAATACGGGTTAGTAAAGGTGTCTTTGTCAGGAACGGCCGTATAGAATAAGGCCTGATTTACCGCCGTCGTTCGGCAGTGGAGCAGGGCGAAGTCCTGTTCCGGGAAAATCTGGCTGTTCAGCCGTTCGCGTTTGATGATGGCATCAAACAGTTGGGCCGACTGTTCTTCATCTTCTACCGCCTCCGATGCCAGGGTGTGGACGGCTTCGGCAAAGGTAACGGCTGCCGGCAGTGTATATTGGCGATAAGCTCGCAGGATGTCGGCGATTTCTTTCGACAGAAGCTGCGTCTTATCCAAGACCGCTACGAAATCGTCTTCTTCCGGTTTATCGATGAAAACTCGTTTTTTGGGGACATGGGCGTACTCTTCGATTTTGCCGGTAATACGATGAAGTTCCGACGGCGAAATGAGGGGGGAGACGAAGAGTACGTCGGCGCCGGGAAGGGATATGGGCAGGCTGGAAACGAAGAAGTCCGTCTGTTTTAGAACTTCTTCCGTTACGGAATCACTGCCGTACGTCTGAAGCTGTACGTTTTTAGGAAGTTTATTTTGAAGACGGGTCATCATCAGTCGGGCAATGCCGAAGCCGCTGGCACAGACGATGCCGATGGAGACGCTGCGCGTAAACGCCTTGTTCCCCTTGAGTCGTTCTAAGGCGGCACCGAAATGAATGGTCAGATAGCCGACCTCATCGTCCGATACGGGGGTATCGAGAGACAGGGACAAGACGTTGGCTGCCCGCTTTGCTTTTTGAAAGACGTCGGCATATTCCTCCTTGATATCGTCGAGGAGGGGATTGATGATATTTAAATGGTGCTGAAGGCGGATGATGGTAGGCTGTAAGTGGACGAAGAGGCCTTGAAGAAACTCGTCGTCACAGCGAAGGTCGTAAGCTAAACGGGTATCGAAGGCTTCAATCATATCGTCGATGACGCGTAAGAGTTCCGACTCATCGACAGTACTGGGAAGATCCCAAAGATCGCTGTCTTGATACCGTATTTTCGCGCCTTTGATGTGAAGCAGGAGATACGAGGCTTCAATGGGCGGCATCGTAATCTGAAATTCCGCTTCCATGGCGGCCACGATTCGTCGTGCCAGGGCGGCGTCTTCGCTGTCTTCAAGGATGGGGACAACCTCTTCGTCCGTCTCGTCAGGCTGTCCCTTTGCAATGCGTTCGACGGCGATGGCGATGTGAATGATCAGTCCGATTTTAGCCGTGTCCGTAAATTGATCGATCTTTTTTTCGTCTAATTTCACGAGGACGTCGTAGACGCGCTGAATCGTATGGGTGTTCAGCAGCTGGTAGACGCCCTTATCGGTGACATGGGCCAAGGCTTTCGATAAGGATTCGTCGGCGTTTTGCAGGTCCTTGAAGGCGTCGGCACTCGTCGTTTCGCTGATGAAGCGGTGCATGGCTTCGCGGTAATCTTTTTCGCTGCCTGTGAGCAGGACACCGTAACCCTGTTTTTTCAGGACCTTTAAATTATTTTTCTCAAGCCAGGAAGATAAGGACTCTAAATCTGAAGCCGCCGTCGCTTCACTGACACCGAGCAGGGTGCTGTAATAGAGCAGTTTTTTCGGCATTCGGTCGCGTAAAAGCTCAAAGAGCAGGTAACGGCGCCGCGTATCTTTATCGCTGAAGTCCATGGCGGACGCATCAGAAAGGGCTTCGGCCAGATTTTTCTTATCAAGGGGCGACCCGTCTAAACGGATGCCGGCCCGTTTTTGGCGGACCAGTTTCAGCTTATACGAGGACAATGCTTTTTCGGTCCCTTCCAGTTCGCGTTGGACCGTTCGCTTGCTGATGCCGAGTTCGTCGGCCAGCTCCTGCTCGGAGAGGTAGTCCCGTTCTTTTAACAAGCGCCGCAGAATCTGCTGCATGCGAGGTGTAAAATCCATGTGCTCACCTCCTATAGGTTCATGGTTTCTCAATATATCTTCATTATAGTATAGCTCACAGCCATTATAGGGGCAATTTAAAGTAATTTAACTTTGTCCGCTTGAATGATGACAGCATCTTTGTAATGCATAGATTGCACTTGTATCGTTCAGAAAAAGGACTCCTTTTGTAGAATAAAGGGAGGCCATATGATATAATTTATTGTAAAGCCTTGTAAAGGTCATGAAAAAATCTCGTTAATTTTGAGAAGGCTTGTTTTTATCTATTCGATAAGGAGATCGATGATTATGGCATTCCACTTAAAGCCCAAGGAAGAAAAGTTTTTTTCGCTGTTGGACCAACATGCGGCACTAGGCCATGAGGCGGCTGAACTCTTGAGCCAGGCCATTAATGGTGAAATTTCGAAAGAAACGGCGTTGGAAAAAATTGATGCCTTGGCCGATCAGGCGGACGGGTTGGTCATGGAGACCATGAAGCGGCTGCAAAAGACATTCATTACCCCCATGGATCGGGAGGATATCCAGCAGATGATTGACCAGCTCGATGCGACGGTCGATAATATCAGTGAAATTATGGATAAGATGTGCATGTACCAGGTCGGAGAGGCCACGGACGGTGCCAAGGAAATGGCGACGATTGCGGCGAAGGCTATGAAGGAAATTCGCAAATCTATCGGGTATATGAAGGACCTCAAGAAAAATTATTTGAAGGTCGAAGCCAGGAGCAAGAAGGTCTTGAAACTGGAACAAGAATGCGATGATCTCTATCATGCAGAAATGGCCAGTCTGTTTAAAAACTGCAAGGATCCCGTCGAAATTATCAAGTGGAAAGAAATTCTTCAATCTGTTGAAGACGTAACCGATGAGTGCGAAGATCTTGTCGTTACCTTCAGAAGGGTCGTATTGAAATATGCCTGAGCATTGGTTAATTTGGGCCATCGTACTGTTGGCCGTTTTGTTTGATTATATTAATGGGTTTCACGATACGGCAAACGCCATCGCTACCAGCGTATCGACGCGGGCTATTTCCCCTCGCCATGCTATTATGATGGCCGCCTGCCTTAATTTTGCCGGTGCTATGATCAGTACCGGCGTCGCCAAGACGATTGGCGGCGATTTAGTTTTGAATCCGTCCGAAATCAGTTTGGACGTCATCGTAGCCGCCCTCATCGGTTCGATTATCTGGAATGTCCTTACCTGGTATTACCGCATACCGAGCAGTTCATCCCATTCGCTGATCGGCGGCGTCATCGGCGCTGTCTGTATCAGTGTCGGCCCGGCAGCCCTCGATACGGGCGGCATTGGAAAAATTATTTTATCCCTGATCTTATCGCCTGTCGTGGCCTTGGCTACGGGGTATTTTGTCATGATCGGCCTGTTATGGGTCGTTCGCCGCTATTCGCCGTTGGCTTTGAATCGTCAATTCCGCAAGATGCAGCTCCTGTCGGCAAGTCTAATGGCCTTTTCTCATGGCTCGAACGACGCCCAGAAAGCCATGGGGATCATCGCCTTGGCCCTTTTGTCCGGCGGTTATATCGATACCATGGAAATTCCGGTATGGGTCAAGATTGCCTGTGCGACGTCCATGGCTCTCGGTACGTCAGCCGGCGGCTGGCGCATCATTTCGACGATGGGAACCAAGATTTTTAAAATGGAATCGATCAACGGCTTTGCTGCCGACCTTAATTCGTCGATTGTCATCTTTACGGCAACCTTTCTCCATCTTCCGGTCAGTACGACTCATGTCGTTTCCGGGTCCATCATGGGGATTGGCTCGGCCGAACGCGTTCGTGCCGTTCACTGGGGGGTAGCACGCAGTATGCTCATCGCCTGGGTCGTCACCATTCCTATCAGTGCGGCCATGTCAGCAATTATCTTTAAAATCATTCAGCTCCTTTGAGAGACCGGCGAAGGCTGGCCGAAAGGATGCGATAGTATATGGAAAGCTCTCTCTTCGGCAGGCAGGGGAAATTATAAAATCTTGTCCTGTCTCAGAGAGAGTTTTTTTTATCCTCTAAGGTGAAGCGTGACGTGGGTGCCGGTATTTTGAGCTGCGAAATATGCTGCGGGAATGATGAATATGAAAACCAAAACTATACTTTTTTTGTCTTTTATTGTATAATAAGGATGAAAGATGTAAGGGGGTAGCATTATGAGATTGAATCAAGCTACGGACTATGCATTCCGCATGGTCCTTTATCTGTCAGGGCTCCCGGAAGGAACGAAAATTACCGGCGCAGCGCTGGCTGAAAAACAGAATATACCAGAACGTTTTTTGCTGAAAATCATGCGCAGCCTTACTAAGGCCGGCATCATGAAATCCTATCGCGGTGTGGAAGGCGGATTCGCCTTGCAGCGACTTCCCAAGGAAATCACGTTATTTGATGTCATCGAAGCCGTCGAAGGGCAGACGGAATTGCAGCGCTGCCTCAATGACATGGACTCGTGCAGTCGCGGCTGCAGCAATATGTGTTCCATTTATGCTGCCTTTGCCGATATTCAGCGTGATTTGGCGGCCAGACTGAAGTCCATTGATTTTGAAATGTTAGCCAAGCAGGAGGAAGAATTCCGCCTGGTACATCAAGGCATGACCAAGGAACAGGCAATGGCTGTTCCCGGTGAAGAATAGAGTATAAGATTCAGCTCATGAAGGGCCGTCCCTGATAAGGACGGCTCAGATTTGGCTGTCAAGAGGGCGTTTACGGACAGCCCTTTTTTTTATGCTTAAAATATTGTAAAATAAAAGTACCTATTTTATTTTTATCGTCTTATATATAGCCTGGAGTGAAGCCCTATGTACTTACCTTTTCAAGGTTTTATCAGCAGTTTTCGATTGCTGGACATATTGGATATTTTACTCGTCGCCTTTGTGCTCTATAAGTTATTCATCCTGATCCGCAATACGCGGGCCGTCGCGCTTATTAAGGGCCTCTTGGTCCTGGGCGTCGTTACCTTAGTCAGTAGAGTCCTCGACCTGCACGTCATAAACTGGATGCTGCAGCAGGGGATGACCGTCATTCTTGTCGCCCTTCCCGTCGTATTCCAGCCCGAATTGCGCCGGGCTTTGGAACAGATCGGGCGGGGCCGTTTATTCCGGTCCGGACAGGTCATCAGTATGGAAGAACTGGAACGGCTCATCGACGAAATCGTAGCTATCAGCGAGTCCTTATCAAAAACGCACACTGGGGCTCTTATCGTATTTGAACGCGAAGTCGGTCTTAATGACTATATTGACACCGGGGTTGCCATTGAAGGGCTCGTTTCACAAGAGCTCTTGGGCAATATTTTTATTCCTAATACGCCTCTTCACGACGGAGCTGTCATCATTCGGGAAAATCGCATTATGGCAGCCGGCTGCCTCCTTCCGCTGACCGCCGATCGGTCCTTGTCGACGGAATTGGGGACTCGCCACCGGGCGGCTATCGGCATCAGTGAACTGACCGATGCCGTCATTATCGTCGTCAGTGAAGAAACGGGATCCATTTCTTATACTTACGGCGGCCATATTTATCGCCATCTTGACGGCACCGCCCTGCGCAATGTCCTCAAGACATTTTTGACCCGGACACCTCAGGGCCTGGCGAATATCTTTAAATGGAGGCCCTAGTATGAACAAGATTGATAAAAATTGGCAGCTTAAAATCATCTGCTTTCTCCTGGCTATCGTCTTGTGGTTCGTCATCATCAACGAACAAAATCCGCTCAGTGAAGGGAGCTATACCGTTCCCATTACCGTGGAAAACCTCAATTCTCAATATATTACATCGAATGTACCCAAGACGGTTTATGTCCGCCTTTCGGGGCCGCGCAATACGATCATCAACGTAGGTCCTTCGGATATCAAGGCCTACATCGATTTATCCGACGTCCAGGAAGGGACGGTCGATGTGCCGATCCACGTCGAAATACCGAGCGGGACGGAACTGAAAAAACAAAGCATGACGTCGACGAAGATAACCGTCGATGTCTATACGGTCAAAGAATTTAAACTGACGCCCCATATCGTCGGCAACTTAGATGAAAAAGACTTTATCAGTGAACTGAAAATCGTTCCGGAAAAGGTTGTCGTCAGTGGTGCCCGCCGCCTGATCCAAGAGGTCAGCCAGGCCGTCATCGAAGTGCCGGTCAACCAGCGCAACAGTGATTTTGCCTTGATGGCGCCAATTCACTTGTACAGCGAAGACGGATCGCCTGTCGAGGGACTTGAAATGACGCCGTGGCAGAGTAATGTCAAAGTTTCCATCGGTCATGACGCCATGTCCAAAAGCGTTCCCTTAAACGTCAATATAACCGGTCAGACGGAAACTAAGACGGTGACGATTCAGCCGACGAGCGTCCAAATCAGGGGCTCTGCCGATACGCTGCGCAGTATCAGCTCCATCGATTTGCCGGACATTAATGTTGAAAATATGAAGGAAGAAAAGACCTGGAAGGTTATCATCCCGCCGGTAGACGGCATCAATATGTATCCCGATGAGGTCGAAGCCGTCCTCCATATCCGAAATGATGAGTAGAAAAGGAGAAACTTTGTGCTTAGAGTATTGAATATTCGCACGGCCGTACCCATGCAAAAGCCGTTGGAAGCGCTGATTGCTAAGAAACTTCGGTGCAGCCGCAGCGATATTTCCGGTATCTGCATTGTCCGCCGGGCCATCGATGCCCGACGGAAACCGCGAATCTATTTTGTGTTTACCGTCGACGTATCCTTTGTCGATGAAAAGAAGGTGTGGAAGCGCTGTCGTGATAATAAGGACGTGCGCCAAATTGCGGAAACGCCGGCGCCGGAAATCATCCCCGGCAGTGAATCATTGGCCAGCCGGCCTATCGTCATCGGCACGGGTCCGTCGGGACTGGCAGCTGCCTTGGCCCTGGCTGAACACGGGTATGCGCCGCTAGTCTTTGAACGGGGCTGTGACGTTGATACCCGGGCCAAAGATGTGGAAACCTTTTGGCGCGGCGGTCCCTTTAAACCGGAATCGAATGTCCAGTTTGGCGAGGGCGGTGCCGGAACGTTTTCTGATGGCAAACTGACGACGCGCATCAATCACCCCATGCTGCGGCAGATTTTACAGACCTTCGTCGATGCCGGAGCCCCGGAAGAAATCCTGTATGCCTATAATCCCCACGTGGGAACGGATGTTCTGCGGCGAGTCGTCAAGAACCTGCGCCATATGATCGAAGCCAAAGGCGGAGAAGTCCACTTTTCGAGCTGTGTCACGGCGATTGACCGCGATGAAATGGGACGGGTCAAGTCGGTAACGATCAATGGGAAGGATACCTACCCGGCCAGCGTCGTCGTCATGGGCGTAGGCCATAGTGCTCGCGATACGTATTATATGCTTCATGACCGAGGCGTCGTCCTGGAAAAGAAACCTTTTGCCGTCGGCGTGCGCATCGAACATTCGCAGGATGTCATCGACCGCGACCAATACGGCTGCCCGGCTGAGGAACTTGGTCTGGAACCGGCCGATTACGCCTTGGTCTACCACAGTCCCGACGGCCGGTCTTGCTATTCCTTCTGCATGTGTCCCGGCGGTGTCGTCGTCGGAGCGGCGTCAGAAGAAGGGCGGGTCGTCACCAACGGCATGAGTCTTTACAAGCGGGACAGCGGCATTGCTAACAGTGCCGTCGTGGTCAACGTTACGCCCGACGATATGGGCGGTGACGGGCCTTTGGCCGGCATCGAGTTTCAGCGTCGTTATGAAGAACTGGCCTATAAGGCCGGCGGGAGCAACTACCATGCACCGGCTCAGACTGTCGGCTCTTTCTTGAAACGGCCCGGTGCGGCGTCCGAGGGTGCTGTCCATACCTATCGTCCCGGCGTGACCTGGGCTGATTTGCACGACGTCCTGCCGGACTTTGTCACAGCGACACTGGCCGAGGCCTTGCCGTATTTTGGCCGGCGCCTTCACGGTTTTGACGATGACGACGTCGTCATGACCGGCGTCGAAACGAGGACCAGTGCCCCCGTTCGTATCGTTCGCGGTGACGACCGTATGGCTCTCGATACAGCCGGACTCTATCCGGTCGGTGAAGGAGCCGGTTATGCAGGCGGCATTATGAGCGCCTTTTTGGACGGCTTGGAAACGGCTGTCGAAATCATTCGTAAATATCAACCTTTGGAGGTAAAGTAAATGGCTAGATTGTTTGGAACAGATGGAGTGCGAGGCGTTGCTAACGACACGTTGACCCCGGAATTGGCATATCATTTGGGCAGAGCCGCTGCCTATATTTTTGGGCAGAATAAAGAACACCCGACCTTCCTCATCGGAAGGGATACTCGCCGTTCCGGCACCATGCTGGCCGATATCCTGGCAGCAGGCATCGCCTCTGCCGGTGGTGACTGCTATATGGCAGGCGTCATTCCGACTCCGGCCATTGCCTACCTGACAAGAACGCATCATATGGATGCCGGTGTTATGATTTCAGCGTCTCACAATCCGTTTGAATACAACGGGATAAAATTTTTCGACGGCTTCGGTTACAAGCTGCCGGATGAAATGGAAGATAAAATCGAAGAGTATATGTTGAAAGATGAACGGGCCGGCCTCCAGAGCCGTCCGACCGGGGCTGCCATCGGTACGATTTCTGCTTGGACCGACTTGCAGCAGGAATACGCCGACTTTATTTGTAAATCGACGGATATCGACCTTTCCGGTCTTAAAGTCGTTCATGACGGGGCCAACGGTTCGGCTTCCCTCTTAGGGCCGGAAATCCTCGAACGACTGGGGGCCGAAGTCATTGCCATCCATAATAAACCGAACGGCATCAACATCAATGAAAACTGTGGTTCTACCAACCTGGACAGTCTGAAAGAAACGGTCCTTAAATACGGTGCCGATATCGGCATTGCCAATGACGGGGACGCCGACCGCTGCCTGGCTGTCGACGAAAAGGGCCAGGATATGGACGGCGATCAGATTATGCTCCTTTGTGCCATGAAATTGAAGGCTGAAGGCCGCCTCAAACAAGATACCGTCGTCGGTACGGTCATGAGTAATATCGGTTTCCATAAAGCCCTGAAGGAAATGGGCTGCAAGACGGAAATCACGGCTGTCGGCGACCGCTATGTCTTGGAAAAAATGAGAAAAGACGGATATTCTCTCGGCGGGGAACAGTCGGGGCATATCATTTTCCTCGATTACAACACGACCGGTGACGGCCTGCTTACGGCCGTGCAGCTGCTGAGCATCATGAAACAGCAGAATAAACCCCTGTCGGAATTGGCTGCCCTCATGACCCGCTATCCTCAGATTTTGAAAAACGTTCGCGTTCAGACGAAATCGGGATGGGAAGACAACAACCTCATCATGGCCGCCATTTCTTCGGGCGAAGAAGAACTCGGCGATGAAGGCCGCATTCTTGTCCGTCCGTCAGGGACAGAACCCTTGATTCGTGTCATGGCAGAAGGACCGGACCTGGTACAATTGGAACGAATCGTCGATGATATCGCCGTTGTCGTCGAACATGAAATGGGGCCTTCTAAGTAGGTATTGACAAAATCTTGCAAATATATTAAAGTGTGGGAATGGAGTTCATTGAGCTCCATTCCTGTTTTTATATACAGGCGTTTGGAAATCCTTAACGTCATAATGGATAGCGCTAGTACCTGAACGATTCAGGTAGACGAGGTAGAGAAGTATCGAATTGTCAGCGGATGTCTCTCGGCACACCTTCAGTCGTCATATGATGGAAAATTACAGTGGTAACATTGTCGACAACTTCATCATAAGAAGGAAATAACTTTATATCAGGAGGATATAACTATGTGTGGTATTGTAGGTTACATCGGAGACAGAGAAGCGGCAGACTTTTTAATGGATGGTCTGGGCAAGCTGGAGTACCGCGGTTATGACTCGGCAGGCATTGCCGTCTATCATGACGGTGCTATTGCTATTCGCAAAAAAGCGGGTCGGCTGGCCAACTTGGCAGAAGAAGTCAAGAAACATCCCGTTACGGGTACGTCCGGCATCGGTCACACCCGTTGGGCAACGCACGGTGGCCCGTCGGATGTCAATGCCCATCCCCATTCGGATGAAAATGGCGATTTCGTCATCGTTCACAACGGGATCATTGAAAACTACATGGAATTGAAGGAAGGCCTGCTTAAAAAAGGGTACCACTTCCGTTCGGAAACGGATACGGAAGTCATTGCTCACCTTTGCAAAGACCTTTACGACGGTGATTTCACCCGGACGGTCCGCAAGGTTCTGACGCTCCTGCGCGGCTCCTATTCCTTGGTTTTCATGTGCAAATTTGAACCGGATAAAATCATTTGCACCAAAAAAGATAATCCGTTGATCGTCGGCCTGGGAGACGGGGAAAACTATATTGCCTCGGATATTCCGGCCATCCTCAGCTACACCCGTAAGACCTACATCATGAATGACGGCGAAATTGCCATCGTCATGAAGGACAAGGTTTGGGTGACCGATCTCGAAGGCAATCCGATTTCAAAGAAAGTCTTTGAAGTAAACTGGGATGCTGAAGCGGCTGAAAAAGGCGGCTTTGAACATTTCATGCTCAAAGAAATCTATGAACAGCCGAAGGCTATCAAGGATACGATGGGCCGCCGCATTGTAGATGGCGGAAAGCATGTTGCCTTTGACGAATTGAACTGGACGCCGGAAGATGTAAAATCTATCGACAAGATTTTGATCACGGCTTGTGGTACGGCCTATCATGCCGGTCTTTTGGCCAAGTATTTTATCGAAAAATTGGCCCGCATCCCCGTTGAAGTCGACATCGCATCGGAATATCGCTATCGCGATCCCTTAACTGACAGCAAGACGCTGTGCATCGTCGTCAGCCAGTCCGGTGAAACCATCGACACCATGGCAGCTCTTAAAGAAGCGAAACGCCGCGGTGCCCGTTCGTTGGCGATTACCAACGTCGTCGGATCGTCCATTTCTCGTGAAGCCGACCAGGTTGCGTACACACTGGCAGGCCCTGAAATCGCTGTCGCTTCGACGAAAGCTTACACGACACAGCTGGTAACCTTGCTCCTGTTGGCTCTCTACATGGGTCGCTTGAACGGCAAATTGCCGGCTGACCGCGAAGCAAAAATCTTAGCTCACCTGGAAAAACTTCCGGATCAGTGCCAGCAGATCTTTGATCAGGTCGACACGATCAAAGGTTTGTGCAGTGCCTTCAAGGATAAGGAAGACGTCTTCTTCATCGGCCGTTCCATGGACTACGGTTTGGCCATGGAAGGTGCTTTGAAATTAAAAGAAATTTCTTATATCCATGCTGAATCCTATGCCGGCGGTGAATTGAAACACGGTACACTGTCGCTTATCGAAGCCGGGGTTCCCGTCATTGCCTTGGCGACACAGGTCGAAGTCAAAGGCAAGATGATCAGCAATATTAAGGAAGTCAAAGCCCGTGATGCCTTTGTTGTCGGCATTGCTCAGGACGACGACACGGAAGTCGTCCATACTGTCGATACCTTGATCAAGGTTCCTGCTTCGGATGACTTCGTCGTTTCCATCCTGGCTATCGTTCCCTTGCAGCTGCTGGCTTATTATATCGCTGTCAGCCGCGGCAACGACGTCGACAAACCGCGTAACCTGGCTAAGAGTGTTACCGTAGAATAATTGTACAACTCAGTCTGTATAGAGGAGCTGCCTTTCGGGGCGGCTCCTTTTTGTCGTTTCTGGCGGCGCTTTGGCGGCTAAATACGACGCTTCGTGTCTTAAGGCAAGCAAAGGTCTTATTTTTGTTCTATACTATACTTAACCAATGGACTGTGTGTTGAAAGATGTGAGGTGTTGTCCTATGTCGCGCTTTATTAATAATTTGAAACGCCGCGTTTCCAAGGAACAAAAGAAGATCGTCCTGCCGGAATCGGAAAGCCGTAGGATTCTGCAGGCAGCAGAACGGGTCCAGGCCGAAGGCTTTGCCCGGCCGATTCTGATCGGACGACCGCAGAGCATCGTCGAAGTCGCTTCCGAGTATCAAATCGATATGGACGGCATCGAAATCATCGATCCGGAAACGTATCCTATGCTGGATACCTTTTGCGAATATTATGCAAAGCGGCGGGCGAAAAAGGGGATGACCGTTGCTGAGGCGCGGAAAGTCCTTTTGACGAATTATATTTTCTTTGCCGCTTGTCTCGTCGTCTTTGATATCGCTGACGGCATGGTAGCCGGCGCCGTTGCCACGTCATCAGAAGTCATTCGGGCAGCCCTGCAGGTCATCGGACCGCATCCGGGCCTGTCGACGGTGAGCAGTTCTTTCATCATGATTACCGATAAGCCGCAGTTTGGCGACGACGGCATCTTTGTCATCGGCGACTGCAGTGTCGTCATTGAACCGACGCCGCAGCAATTGGCCGATATTGCCATCAGTTGTGTAGAACGGGCACGCCGGACGGCGCAGACCCTCGATCCGAAAGTGGCTTTTCTGTCGTATTCGACGATGGGCAGTGGTGCCGGCGAAGAAGTAGAACGCGTCCGTGAGGCCGTCCGTCTCTTGCGGGACCGCAACGTTGATTTTGAGTTTGACGGCGAGATGCAGGCCGATGCGGCTCTCGTACCGCGGATTGCCCGTCAGAAGGCGCCCGGTTCTCCCGTTGCCGGTCAAGCCAATGTCCTTGTATTTCCCAATCTCGTTTCGGGCAATATTTGTTATAAAGTTTTAGAACACCTGTCCGGTGCCACGGCGCTGGGGCCGCTCCTCCAAGGTCTTGCCAAGCCGGTCATGGATCTGTCCCGCGGTTGTACGGCTGAAGGCATTACGGATGTCATTGCTATCTGCTGCAGCGATGCCATTTACATGCAGGCTGAAAAGAAACGAGACATGGCCTTTACCAGCCGATTTGAACAACTCGACAGCCGAGTCGCCGTTGAAAACCGCAATATCTCGATTCAGTTTAATCCGGAAAAATGCCGAAACTGTACCCTCTGTCGCCGTCGCTGCGCTGAAGTCATGTCTATGACGGGGTATTACTCGTTAGAAAGTACGGGGGATATCCCTATCTGTGTCCACTGCGGCCAGTGCTCGCTGACCTGCATGTTTGGAGCGACGACGACCGTTTCTCAGCGGGCTGAGATTCAAAAAGCTATCGATGATCCGGACAAGGTCGTCGTATTTCAAACGTCGTCGGCCGTCGGCGTGGCCCTTGGCGATGCCTTCGGGAAAGACTTTGGCGACAATGTGGAAGGGAAAATAATAGCGGCCCTGCGCCGGCTCGGCGGAAATTACGTTTTTGACACTAATTTTGGGGCCGATTTAGCTATTATAGAAGAAGCATCGGAACTTCTGCATCGTATGGATCATAAGAAAGAACTGTTGCCGCAGTTCACCAGTGCCTGTCCGTCATGGGTCGAATTTACAGAAATCTTTTTCCCAGAGTTGATTCCGCACTTGTCGACGGGCCGGAGCCCGAGCAGTATGCTC
Organism: Megasphaera sp. DISK 18; assembly: GCF_001682955.1. Lineage (NCBI taxonomy): Bacteria > Bacillati > Bacillota > Negativicutes > Veillonellales > Veillonellaceae > Megasphaera > Megasphaera sp. DISK 18. The sequence continues at coordinate 2,316 of NZ_LUGJ01000020.1, read as the reverse complement.
AGTCCGATGATTAAAACGTATTTCGCCAAGCGCATGCACATTGATCCCTCCAAACTAGTCATTGTCTCGGTGACGCCATGTACGGCAAAGAAGGCGGAAATATCCAGGCCGGAACAAAATGCTGCCGGCCGTTATTGGCAGCAGACGGACATGCGCGACACGGATTACTGTATTACGACGCGGGAGCTGGCGTCGTGGATCAAAGAAAAACAAATCGACTTTGACAATCTTGAAAATGCTGTCTGCGATACGGTCTTTGGCGAATCGTCCGGCGGCGGGGAACTCTTTGGCAACAGCGGCGGATTGATGGAAGCGGTCCTTCGTACCCTCGTTTACTTGAAGACGAATAAACCGGCAGAGGATGATTTTCTCCGCTTTGAAGATGTGCGCGGACTGGAAGGTGTCAAGGAAGCGGCCCTAACTCTTGATAACGACATCATCCGTGTCGTTGCCGTCAGCGGACTGGCCAATGCCCGTCGGTTCATCAATTTGATGGAAGAAAAGCATTCGTGGAAAAAATATGCCTTAATTGAAGTCATGGCCTGTCCAGGCGGCTGCATTGGCGGGGGCGGTCAGCCACGGACTCCGTTGCCTCTTGAAATTCCGGCTAAGCGTGCCCGCATTGAAGCGCTCTATCAGCTGGATGCCCAAAAGCCGATTCGGGCCAGCTGGGAAAATAAGGAACTACAGACATTATATGCGAAATTCTTGGGAGAGCCCGGCAGCGATTTGTCCGAAGCGCTGCTTCACACGCAGTACATCAATAAACATTACCTTCTGGGAAAGGAAGACAAGGTTCAGCCCATTCTCAAATAAACGTAAGGCTATCCTGTGAAGCCCATACAGCCCTCTCCGCTATCGGAAAGGGCTGTATGGGCTTTCGTCCTTGCTTTCTTCGTCATCTCTTCTTATAATTAAATCAATACACTTGATGCGGAAGGGATATGTATGAATCGGTATATGACGTCTTTGAAGCGGCGGGCAGCTTCAAAACCACAAAAAATCGTTCTGCCTGAAAGCGGCGACCTTCGTATGCTGCAGGCTGCTGATCGGATTTTGGCAGACGGATTGGCCGTTCCGGTACTGATTGGAAAACGACAGGATATCCAGGAATTGGCCTTTCGATATCAATTGGACTTAGAGGGGGCTGAATTGATATATCCGAAAGAACATACGCATTTCGAAAGTTTTGCGAAAAAATATGCCCGGATGCGGCGAGCATCCGGAATGACTATGGAAGAAAGCCGGCGCTTTTTACGGATGCCCCTCTATTTTGGCGCCTTTATGGTTGCTTCCGGCGAGGCGGCCGGCATGGTTGCCGGATTGGAAACGCCGGCGCCGGACGTGCTTCATGCGGCTTTGCAAATTATCGGTCCCCGCAAGGGAATCGATACGGTCAGCAGTTCTTTTATTCTTTTGACGGACATGCTGCAGTTTGGTCATGATGGTGTTTTAGTTGCCGGAGATGGTGACGTCATCCCGACGCCGGATGAATACCAACTGGCAGACATTGCCTGCAGCTGTGTGGACCGGGCACGTCGGACACTGAAGATTGATTCACCTAAGGTAGCCTTCTTATCGTATTCGACGATGGGGAGCGAGCGGGGCCGCGGCGCCGATACGGTGCGCAAAGCCGTTCAGATTTTAAGTGACCGCAACGTCGATTTCCTTTTTGACGGTGAAATGGAAGTAGATATCGCGCTGATTCCATCCTATGCCAAAGCGTGGGCGCCGCGTTCTCCCGTAGCCGGTAAGGCCGATGTCCTCGTCTTTCCCGACTTAAATACGGGGAATATTTGCTGTAAGATGTTGGAACACGTTGCCGGCGTGACCGTTTTGGGACCCCTTCTGCAAGGGTTGGCCAAACCGGTCATGGATCTGTCACGGGCCTCGACGGTAGAAACCATCGTCAACACCATAACCGTTTGCTGCTGCGATGCCTTAGATGAAACGGTATAGGCTATTTTAAAAAATAGTGTACAAAATAAGACAATCTGTCTTGACAACCTATATATACCATAGTATACTTAAGAAGTTGTGAGGGAAAATCCTTCCATGCCGGCTGAGACAACAGCCGATTCTTTTGAAAGTTCTTCAAAAGAATGCTTGACAAGCTCCTTCGAGTTTGGTAAGATAAACAAGTCGTCGCTACGGCGACACGATGACCTTTGAAAACTGAACAATGATTGAATGAACGCCAGTAAATGAATCTTTGGATTTGTTTATGCCGAGTTTTACTCGGGAGTGCAGGTCATTTTCGTAAGAAAATAACCGAATCAATTCAAACGTCCGGCTTTGCCGGACACCAAAAACAAT
>NZ_LUGJ01000019.1:0-34673 GCF_001682955.1 Megasphaera sp. DISK 18 | reverse complement strand
GTATGCAATTTCTCTTGAGCACATATCTTTGTTTTTCGCATTAAAAATACTCCCCTTTAAGTAGCATGAGATTTTATTATTTCTCATGTCTACCTAAAGGGGAGCATATCAAAAATAAGCAGCCCTTGAAGGCTGCTTATTTTTATCGCTAATAGTCCCTAAAGAAGGATGCGTTCATTACCGTTTATTTCAAGACGGCATCGGCACTGGTCGGGAGATCCGGCATATCCGTGTTGAACCATTTTTTGTAGATCTGCTGGAATTCGCCGCTCTTCTTCAATTTTTCCATAGCTTCATTTACTTGCTGCAAGAGTTCCTTATTGTCCTTATTGAGGGCAAAGGCCAGATATTCCGGCTTCGTATTGCTGATATCGATGACATCGAATTTATCCTTACCGTCCTGGGTCAGGAAGTAATCGGCAACAGGCTTATCGATGATAGCTGCCGGCGAGCCGCCAACCTGGAGTTCCATGATGGCTTCCGAGTTATTATCGAACTGCTTGACATTGTAGCCCTGTTCTTCAGCATATTTAGCACCTGTTGTCCCGATCTGGACAGCAATCTGTTTGCCCTGGAGATCGGCTGCCGAATGGATACCGCTGTTCTTCGGCGTTAAGATGACCAGTTTCGATTCATAGAAGGGCGCGGCAAAAGCGACTTTCTGAGCCCGTTCCGGCGTAACCGTCATCCCTGTCGCAGCAATATCCATATCGCCCTGCTGGATGATGGGGATGATGCCGGAAAAGGCAATATTATTAAATTCGACATCGCGATTCATTTCTTTGGCGACGGCACGGATCAAATCCATTTCAAAGCCTTTGTATTCGGCCGACTGATCGCTGTCTTTAAATTCAAAAGGAACGAAGGTCGCATTGGTAGCGACGCGAAGCGGCTTATTGGCATCACCTGCTTCTTTTTGACTGCTGCCGCAGCCGGCTAAGAGTGACGCCGCCAAAACACCTGTAAGCAATGCAGTACCCATTTTTTTCATATCCATGCCAATTCCTCCATTAAAATGAATAAAAATTAAATTTGTTTTTATTATTATACCATTTTATACAAAAAAGTAAAGAGGCTTTTAGGCTAAAATATCAAAAAAGCGCTGCTCCCGAAGGAGCAACGCTTTGATAGATTATTTACTGAGATCCAAAGAGCGAACTTTTTCACGCAGCGGCAATACAGACGGAGGGCTGACCGACAGTTCGTCTACCCCCATGCGCAGGAAGGTTTCCGTCAAGGTCAAATCAGCACCGAGTTCACCGCAGATACCTACCCAAATGCCGGCTTTATGGCCATTTTCAATGGTCATCTGAATCAGTTTCAGGACAGCCGGATGATGGGGATCGAAGAAGGTATCGAGTTTCGTCTGCTGACGGTCGATAGCCAAGGTGTACTGGGTCAAATCGTTAGAACCGATACTGAAGAAGTCGACTTCTTTAGCCAGTTCTTCACTCATGACGGCAGCCGCCGGCGTTTCGACCATAATGCCGACTTCCATATCCTTATCGTAGGCAATGCCTTTGGCATCCAATTCCTGGCGGACTTCGTCCAAGATTTTTTTGCTCTGCTGTACTTCCCAGACGGAAATAATCATGGGGAACATGATGGCAATCTTACCGAATGCCGAAGCACGCAGCAAGGCGCGGAGCTGTGTCTTGAACAAATCGACGCGGCTCAGGCAGATGCGGATAGCACGCATGCCCATAGCCGGATTTTCTTCCGGATCAAGGTCGAAATAGTCAACCTTTTTATCGGCACCGATATCAAGCGTACGGATGACGACGGTCTTGCCTTCAAGGGCTTCTGCAGCCTGCTTATAGGCTTCGAACTGCTGATCTTCCGTCGGATAGTTGCTGCTTTCCAAATAGAGGAATTCGCTGCGGAAAAGACCGATGCCTTCGGCATCATTGGCCAGAACCTGAGGCAGATTGCCCGGATTGCCGATATTGGCAAAGAGATTGATCTTCTTGCCGTCTTTGGTAACCGTCGGGACACCGCGCACCTGTTCTAAGGCTGTAAGGCGCAGTTCTTCTTCTTTCTGCTTTTTCTTCATCAGGGCCAGCGTTTCTTCATCAGGATTGATGTAAACGTCCCCTGTCGTGCCGTCGATGACGGCCATCATACCGTCAACGTCGTTATGAAGCTGCGTTCCCGTGCTGACGACAGCGGCAATGCCCAAGGTACGGGCTAAGATAGCCGTATGCGAGTTGGTGCTGCCTGCTGACGTAACAAAGCCAAGGATCTTGTCGGTATCGAGCTGTAACGTTTCGCTCGGTGCCAAGTCGTCAGCAGCAATGATAACCTGATCATAGTTACTGAAATCAATCCCCGGGCCGCCGCTGAGCTGCTGCTCTACGCGGCGGGAAATATCGAGAACGTCGGCTGCACGGGCCTGCATATAGGCGTCTTCCATGGAGCGGAACATCTCCGCAAGTTCTTGAGCCGTCTGATCAACGGCTGCTTCAGCATTCATTCTTTCATCGCGGATTCTTGTTTCAATACCTTCAACATAGTCATCGTCATCGAGCATCATCTGATGAACTTCAAAGACAGCCGCTTGTTCTTCACCGACTTTGTCTACAGCTTTAACATATAAGTCTTTCAGCTGGCTCATCGCTTCTTCACGCGCTTTTTGGAAACGCGCCAATTCTACTTCGACACTTTCAATGGGCCGAACGGCTGTAGAAATGGTGTTGCGATGAAACAGTGCCAGCGGTCCGATACTGATACCGGAAAAGACACTCTTACCTTTTAACGTCAGCATCTGCTTTCCCCCTCAAAAATCTTAGAAGTTTTCCTTCAAGAAGGCTTCTACAGCACTTGCTGCCTGTTCTTCGTCAGCGCCTTCTACCTGTACTTTAATGGATTCACCCTGCTTTACCCCTAAAGCCATGACGGTGAAGATTTTTTTCAAATCACCTTTACGAGCGCCTTTGAAGACACTGATGTTGGATTCAAATTTTTTAGCTTCTTTAACCAAGAGGCCAGCCGGACGAGCATGGATACCCTGGGGATCGGTTACAACAAATTCAAATTCTTTCATGAAAATTCCTCCTTCAGGAAATAAGTGTTTGGAATAGTTGAGATAAAACTCTATTATATAGTGTACTTGATTTATGGAAATTACGCAATTACTCTTGAGAACGTTTTTTGCGGAAAATACCGAGTAAGATGGCTGCCACGATGACACCGGCGATTAAAGAGACGATATACATGGGCCAATTGGTGATGACGCCGAATACGAAGATGCCGCCGTGAGGTGCCGGAAGGGCGCAGCCAAAGAGCATCGACAGCGAGCCGGCAACAGCAGAACCGATGGCGCAGGCCGGAATGACACGAAGCGGGTCGGAAGCTGCAAAAGGAATGGCACCTTCCGTAATGAAGGACAGGCCCATGATGAAGTTGGTAATCGTCGACTGCCGTTCTTTCGGCGTAAACTTATTTCTAAAGATCAGCATAGCCAAGGCGATTGCCAGGGGCGGAACCATGCCGCCGGCCATGACCGAAGCCATGATGCCCGAGCTGACAGCCTGACCGGTAGCACTCATGAGCGAGGCCGTCCCAAAGACGTAGGCTGCCTTGTTGATAGGACCGCCAAAGTCGATAGACATCATGCCGCCCAGGACGAAACCGAGGACGATACGGCTCGACGTCGTCATACTGTTGAGGCTGTCGAACAACCACGTATTAAAGATAGCCGTCGGCGGGTTGATGACAAAGGTCATGATAAGGCCGATGAGAACCAGGCCTAACACCGGATAAAACAGGATGGGCTTCGTGCCTTCCAAAGATTCCGGCAGGACCGACAAGACTTTTTTCAATAAAAGGACCAAGTAACCGGCAATGAAGCCTGCAAAGAGGGCTCCAAAGAAACCGGATCCGCCCGTTGTCGCCAGGAAACCGCCGACGATGCCGGGCATGAGAGCCGGCCGTTCACCGATACTCATGGCAATGTATCCGGCCAGGATAGGCATCATCATACTGAAGGACAGGCCGCCGATATTTTTCAATAAGGCGGCGACAGGCGTCCCGCTGCCGAAGTTTGCTGCACCGGCATTATCCATATCGAAGAGGAAGGCCAAGGCGATGAGAATACCGCCGCCGATAACGAAGGGCAGCATATGGGATACGCCGTTCATCAAATGCTTATAAATCTGGCGGCCCACGCTTTCCTTTTCCGCACTTTCAACCGCTACCGATTCAGAAGACGATTCCGATCCCTGATAAACGGGAGCTTTGCCGTCGAGGACTGTCTGAATCAATTCTTCCGGGATCTTAATGCCGTTGGCAACTTTGGTGAAGATGACCTTTTTGCCGGCAAAGCGCTGGACCGGTACGTCTTTATCGACGGCGACGATGACGCCGACAGCCCGCTTGATATCGGCTTCGGTCAGGTGATTTTTAACCCCGCCGGAACCATTGGTTTCGACTTTGATGTCGACGCCCATGGCAGCGGCCTTATTTTCCAAAGCTTCGGCAGCCATGTAGGTATGGGCAATCCCCGTCGGGCAAGCCGTAACGCCGACGATGAAGGGTCGTTCGGATGGAGCCGCTTCTACGGCCGGTGCTTCTTCCGCAGCGGCTTCAGCGGCCGCTTCTGCGGCTTCGGCTTCAATCTGTTCGGCTTCGGCCTTATCGATCGTCGCAAGGTATTCTTCCGGCGTCTTAGCCTGCATCAAGGCATTGCGAAAATCATCATCCATCAGCATACGGCTCAAACGGCTCAATACTTCCAAGTGGACGTCGGCACCGCCGGCCGGGGCTGCAATCATGAAAAACAGATGAGCCGGTTCGTCGTCGAGGCTTTCGTAATCGACGCCGTCACGAACGATCATCGAGGCCAGCCCCGGTTCGTTTACGGCTTCGGTCTTGGCATGAGGAATGGCAATCCCTTCACCGATACCCGTGCTGCCTTCGGCTTCACGAGCCAGAACACGTTCTTTGTACAGCTCTTTGTCATTCAAATTACCGCCGGCATCCATGAGGTCGACGAGGTGGCCAATGGCCGCTGTCTTATCGGCAACAGCGGCATTAAGGTCAATGCTCTGCTTCTTGAGTAAATCTACAATACGCATCTACATCACTCCTTCTCGCTTTAATTCTCTATACCATTCAATTCTCTAATACAAAAAGTACAAATTCACTTATAACTGGGAATAAATGTCCCGAATCTGGGATTCCGTTGCCAGCCATTCATTAAAGGCCGAAGCACTGCCGGCGCTGATGCCCATCTTTAAAGCTTCATTGAGGTCGCCCTTAGCCGATTCAAACCCGGCCAGGAATCCGGCCACCATACTGTCTCCGGCACCGACAGAGTTGACCAGTGTGCCCTTCGGGGACGGACGGCGGTATACTTTTCCGTCTTCGCCGAGGAGAAGAGCACCGTCTCCCCCGAGAGAAACGAGGACGTTGCGGGCACCCATAGCCTGCAGCTGTTTAGCGCAGACGATGATTTCATCATCGGTCTTGAGATCGACGCTGAACAGTTCGCCTAATTCAAAATTATTGGGCTTAATGAGGAACGGTTTATATTTAATGACATTTTTCAATAAGTCGCCTGTAGCATCGACGACGACGCGGATATCCCGGCCTTGAAGGCGCTTCAAGATCTGTTCATAGATATCGTCCGGAATATCACTGGGAATACTACCGGCCAAGACCAATGTATCACCATCCGCAATGGCATCGATTTGCGCCAAAAGGGCATTGAGCTTATCTTCCGGAATGTTCGGACCCATACCGTTAACAGCCGTTTCGTCATCGGCACTGACCTTGAGGTTAATGCGCGAGCATCCTTCGTCGAGGAGGATAAAATCCGTATCCCCGCCGTTTTCTTTCGCCAGGCGTTCGATTTCCTTACCCGTAAAGCCGGCCACAAAGCCCAGCATCTTAGACGGGATGTGGAGGTTGCCGAGAACGAGGGATACATTGATGCCCTTGCCGCCGGGATAAATCATTTCTTGCTCTGCCCGATTGATATCACCGGCTGTAAATTTCTTCATATGGACAACATAATCTAAGGATGGGTTGAACGTAACTGTATAAATCACAGGATATGCACCTCCGTAATTTGCTGATACGGTTTGTAATCGAGGCTGTCATCGTCCCGCGCCGTAATCAGCGTAACCATTGACAATTCTGCAAATGTAATATGTGAAGATAAGCCGAACTTACTGGAATCAGCTAGGACAAAACGATCCATACACTGCCCTAAAGCGGCCCTCTTACAGACTGCTTCTTCATCATCGGGCGTCGTACAGCCGGAATGGACGGCAATGCCATTAGCACCAAAAAAGCCCTTGGTAAAATGGTAGCGGCCGATCATGTCTCTCATTTCACTGCCGACGATGGCTTCTGTATCGCCTTTCACGCGGCCGGGAACAATATAAACCCTGCCGCCGATACGGCCTAATTTCTGTGCCAAGGGGATACTGTTCGTAACAAATGTCGCTTCTGAACCGGCCAGGAACTCGACGAGCTGTTCCGTCGTCGAACCGGCATCGAGATATACAAAGTCCTCTTTATGAATCAATCGGGCTGCATACTGGGCAATACGCCGCTTTTCACTCATATGAATAGAATATTTATCCTGCAAATTCTCCATATCCGCTTCATATAAAGAATCGTCTCGAAGCGTCGTCGCTCCGCCATGAACACGGCGCAGGCGGCCTTCCCGATCAAGGGTCAGTAAATCCCTTCGGACTGTCGATTCCGAGATGTTCAAAAAACTAACTAAATCCTGAACAGATACGGCTCCGCTCGTATTGACGAGTCGCATTATTTTTTCATGTCTTTCTTCAGTCAGCATCGCATCACTTCCTTTTCCAGCCTCCTCTCGCCATATTATATCGTTATTTTCATTCATTTTCAATCAAATACAACCATTATAATCAAAAAGCAATCAAATTCGTTCATTTATGTGCTCAGCTCATTCAAGTGATTTTATTCACATAGAAATAAAAAAAAAGAAGGAAACTGTCATATAAGGGACAATTTCCTTCCATGAACTTCCATAAACCGATGATGAATCGGTCAGGTCAATCATTTCTGTTTAAGAAAGCACTTACATACCGGTACTCCGGGAGGGCTGGGCCGTCGTTTCAATTCCGTGACGGGTCTGGTATTTCAAGAATGCCATCAGTACCAAAGCCACTACGAAGGCTCCGACGAAGAAGTACAGCGTCGTAGCGTAGCTGTTCGTCGTTTCTTTGATGATCGATACCAAGACCGGACCGGCAACGCCGGCAGCCCCCCAAGCCGTCAGGATACGGCCGTGAATGGCACTGAGATACTTGGTACCAAAAAGGTCGCTGAGGTAAGCCGGCATGCAGGAAAAACCGCCGCCATAGCAAGTAATGATGAGCAGGAGGAGGATTTGGAAGCTGAAAGCGCTGGTTACATTGGCAAGCTGCCAGAAGGCCAGGATTTCAATGGCGAAGAATAAGACATACGTCGACGAACGGCCGATATAGTCGGAAACGGTAGCCCAAGCAATGCGGCCGGCACCGTTCAAGAGACCGATGAGGCCGACCATAGAAGCCGCTGCCATAGGCGACATGCCGACGACATCCTGGGCCATGGGAGATGCAACGGCCAAGAGGGCGATGCCGCAGGTAATGTTCGTAAAGAAGAGCCACCAAATGGCGTAGAACTGCCACGTTTTCATGGAGTCGCGAACGGTAAACTGAGGCTGTGCATCGGCATATTCAACGTTCGATTTCTTTTCAGCAGCCGCTGCCGAATCTTCTTCGGGAGGCGCTAAATATAAGGACGATGCTGTCATGATGACCATATATACAATACCGAGGATGATGAAATTAGCCACCAGACCAAAAGACTGAACCAGAATTTGCATGGCAGGACCTGCAATCAGGCTGGCAAAACCGAAGCCCATGATGGCCAAACCCGTTGCAAAGCCGCGGTTTTCAGGGAACCACTTAACCAACGTCGATACCGGCGTAATGTAGCCCGTCCCCAGGCCGATGCCGCCGATGACGCCGTAGAACAAGTAGAGCATGGGCAGGCTGTGCAGGTAGAGGGCAGCTGCCGTACCAAACATAGCCAAGACGAAGAAGGTCATCGACAAGAGCCCTGATTTGCGAGGTCCGATTTTTTGAACAAAACTGCCCAAGAAACCGGCCGATAATCCGAGGAATAAAATAGCTAAAGAAAAAGTCCACGTCGTTTCCTGCAGGCTAAAGCCCATAGCTTCCATGATCGGCTTGGTCAAAACGCTCCAAGCGTAGACACTGCCGATACAAATATGGAGGCCGATAGCCGACAAAGCGATGAGCCAACGATTTCTTTTCATGATCCATTATCTCCTTCCAGGTAGGGAGCCAAGAGGTCTGAAAAAAAATATACCGACCCCCGGGCCCAAGAATATGTTAGTAGCATACACTTGCCCAGACGGTCGGCATGAAATGGCTTCGTACAGTTCACGTGGTTGCTCCACTTGAATCCGTCAGTCCTGTACGAATCTGCTGATGTTATTATACGAATATTGATTTATTTTGTCAATATCAAATTTTAAGCGGCCGGAGAAAAAGGAACGTAATCCTTCGATTCCGTGGACTGGCCGGCAGCTTTTTGTGTCGTTGCTGCACTCGACGATTGTTCCTGCCCCTGCTGAGCAGCTAATTCAGCGGCCTGCTGCTGCTTTTCCTGAATATCCGATAAGGTCTGGCCTGCCGGTGCATGGCGCACGATGTAGACATTTTCTGCAGGTTCCGCATCTTTCAGAGCCGAAAAAGCGTAGGTCATCAGTTTCTGGGCATCGCCATAGCGGTCGCTCGAATTCATGATCGATGCGATGACCGTCCGACCGTCTCTCGTTGCCGAAACGACAAGACAAGGACCACCGGCATTGGTCGTACCGGTCTTGATGCCGTTGGCGCCGGCAAAGCCGCTGGTCAAAAACTCGTTGGTCGACGTGCAGTGCTTGAATCCGCCGTCCATATAGGGCATGTCGAATTCGCTTCGGCTGACCATATCCTGAAATTCAGGAATCTTCATGCCATAGGCAGCGATAACAGCCATGTCGCGAGCCGTCGAGTAATGGTTCGTATCGGGAAGGCCGTGAGGATTGGCAAAGTGCGTATGAGAAGCGCCTAAAGCAGCTGCTTTTTCATTCATCTTGGCAACAAAATCAGATTCTGTCGGCGTCACCGTTTCGGCGACGGCAACGGCTGCATCACAGCCCGATACGAGCATCATGCCGGTCATGCCATTACTGAGGGTAATCTGATCGCCCGGTTTGATGCCGAGAACGGAGGCATCACTTTCGATGTCATAGATATCATTCGTAATATTAAGGGGTTTATCCATCATATTCTGCCCCTTACCGAGCTCAATACCGAGGATGGCCGTCATAATTTTCGTCGTACTGCCGGGATAGGCCAGGTCATCGGCATTTTTCGCATAGAGTTCATCCCCCGTATCGGCATCCATAACATAGGCTGCATGAGCCTCGATATCCGGTTTCTGCAGTTCATCGGCAAAGACCGGCGCTGCCAGGGTCATACAGGCAGCGGCAGCCAAACAAATCATTTTTTTCAAAGACATAATTGCACCTCTCCTTTATAAAGGATTTTTTACAGCCATTTTCGGCTTGCGCGGATATTTTTTAGGACTTTCGCCAGTCTTTTGAATATAGATGACGGCCCGCACCTCATCGAGTCCCGGAAGCTGAACGGCCTTCACACGGGCCACCGTACCGCCTAAAATCTTCAAGGCCTTTTCAGCTTCTTTCAGTTCGTCCTCATACTGGGCGCCCTTTAAAGAAATGAAATAACCGTCCTGTTTGACATAAGGCAGAGCCCATTCGGCCAGAATATTTAAACGAGCCACGGCTCGGCTGGTCACGACGTCAAAGGCACTGCGGTAGATAGGCTGATGGGCTGCCTCTTCGGCCCGACCGTGAAGGAAATCGGCAGTAAGTCCCAATTGATCAACCAGGTTCTGCAAAAAAGTAAGTCTCTTTTGCAGGGAGTCAAAAAAGGTAACCTTCAAATCCGGGCGATAGATGAGCAAGGGCAGGCCGGGAAAGCCGGCGCCGGTTCCCAAATCAAGAACGGACGCCCCCGGCGTAAAGCAATCCTCTTCATAACAGGAAAGACTGTCAGCCATGTGTTTTATCGCTACTTCTTTAGGCTCGGTAATGGCCGTCAGGTTCATGACCTTATTGGTTTCAATTAATTGTTCATGAAAGACGTCGAATTGGCGGAGCTGTTCCTCCGTCACCGAAAGTCCCATGGCTGTAAGAGCCGATTGTAATTCACTGCCAAACATATTACTTATCCCCCCGGTTGTGTTGTTCCAAGAGAATCAGAAGGGCCGTAATATCGGCCGGTGAAACGCCGGAAATACGGCTGGCCTGACCTAAGGACAAGGGGCGGATTTCATCGAGCTTCTGCCGCGCTTCGGCAGACAAAGTGTCGATGTCGGCATAGACGATGTCTTTGGGCATTTTCTTCTTTTCCAAGCGGTTCATCTTGTCGACCTGTTCCATCTGACGGCTGATGTAGCCTTCGTACTTAATCATGATTTCGATTTCTTCCTCAACGTCTTCCGCTAAGTCCGGCAAGTCAAAGACGGTCTGTAGGGACGCATAGGTCACGTCATCACGACGAAGAAGGTCATAGGCTGTGAGAGCCGTATGGATAGGCGCTGTGCCGAGTTTTTCAAGTTTGGCTAAGTTGTCTTTAGACGGCGTAACCGAAATTCCCTTCAAGGCTGCAATCCCGGCGTCGATGGCCTCTTTCTTAGCCGTGAAGGCCCGGTATCGTTCTTCTGTTACCAAACCGATGTCGTAACCCTTCTGGGTCAGGCGCAAGTCGGCATTGTCCTGACGCAGGATGAGTCGGTACTCGCTGCGGCTGGTCATGATGCGGTAAGGCTCGTTCGTTCCCTTAGTGACTAAATCATCGATGAGGACGCCGATGTAAGCTTCGGAGCGGGTCAGGACGAAGGGATCTTTATGCTGCACTTTTAAAGCCGCATTGATACCGGCAATCAGCCCTTGAGCTGCCGCTTCTTCATAGCCGCTGGTACCGTTGGCCTGGCCGGCTGAAAAGAGGCCGGAAATCTTTTTCGTTTCCAGCCACGGCGTGAGCTGCGTCGGATCAAGGCAGTCGTATTCGATGGCGTAGCCGGGACGCATGATTTTTACGTCTTCAAGGCCCGGTATCGTCCGCAGGAAGGCATACTGAACGTCAGCAGGCATACTGGTACTCATGCCCTGGACGTACATTTCTTCTGTCGATTCCCCTTCCGGTTCAACGAAAAGCTGGTGCCGCTTTTTATCGGCAAAGCGGACGATTTTCGATTCAATGGACGGGCAGTACCGGGGACCGATGCCTTCGATGACGCCGTTGCACATCGGCGCCCGATCAAGGTTGTCGCGAATGATTTTATGCGTTTCTTCATTCGTAAAGGTCAGCCAGCAGCAAGCCTTGTTGCGGTTCTTTCGTTCCGACAAGAAGGAAAATGCATGGCCGTCCTTATCCCCTTCCTGCTTGGTCATTTCATCAGTCCGAAGGGTGCGGCGGTCGACACGGGCAGGCGTACCGGTCTTAAAGCGCATGAGCTTGATTCCGGCTTTTAAGAGCGATCCTGACAAGTCTTCTGCCGAACGCTGACCGATAGGTCCGCCGGAATAGGTGCAGTCGCCGATGATAATCTTCCCTTTTAAATAAGTTCCCGTCGCCAAGATGACACAGGGCGCCTTATAGACTTCATCGAGTTCTGTCCGCACACCGGAAACGACGCCGTCTTCGAGCAGCAAATCGGTAATCATGAGCTGTTTGACATCGAGATTTTCCTGGTTTTCCAAGGTCTTGGTCATGGACATCTGGTACAGCTTTTTATCGGACTGCGCCCGCAGCGAATAGACAGCCGGCCCTTTGCCGGTATTGAGCATCCGCATCTGCAGGCACGTTTCATCGGTATTAATCCCCATTTCGCCGCCTAAGGCATCGATTTCCCGGACCAAATGGCTCTTTCCCGGGCCGCCTACGGCCGGATTGCAGGGCATAAGGGCAATATTATCTAAATTTAAAGTAGCAATCAGCGTCTTGGCACCTAAGCGGGCACTGGCAAGTGCCGCTTCACAGCCGGCATGGCCGGCGCCGATGACGATGACATCATAGGTATCGACGGTAAACATAGTTCCACCTCTTTATTTTCCCAAACAGAATCGGCTGAAGATTTCTTCAACGATATCGTCATGAACGGTATCCCCCGTGATAGAGCCCAAGAGGCTCCAGGCTTCCCGCAAATCGACGACGGCAAAGTCGACGGGCATGCCGTCTTCCATGGTCGTCAGGGCTCGCTTCAAGGCCTCTCGGCTTTGACGGACCAATTCAATATGACGCGTATTGGTAAGTAAGGCACTGCCCGATTGATTGGTATGGGGTATAGCCTGTTCCAAAAGTTTGTCTTTTAAAACCTCCAGGCCTTCACCGGTACTGGCTGAAATCGACAGGACCGGATGGTTATAGGCCGTAAGATCGCCTTCACCGACGACAGCCGGTAAATCGAGCTTGTTGAGGACGATAAGGGCATTCTTATCGGCCGTTGCCTCTAAAATTCCTTTATCTTCCTCGGACAGGGGGCGCGAACGATCGATGACGACGACGGTGATATCGGCCTTATCCATATAGGACTTAGCCTTCGTTACGCCAATCTGTTCGACCCGGTCATCGGTTTCACGAATCCCGGCCGTGTCGACGAGGCAGACGGGAATACCTTTTAAAGAAATCCACTCTTCAAGGACGTCCCGCGTCGTTCCCGGCACATCGGTGACGATGGCCCGGTCGCTTTGAAGGAGGCAGTTGAGTAAACTGGACTTTCCGGCGTTAGGCGTTCCGGCAATGGCTGCCATGACGCCGTCGCGAATCATCCTCCCTTCCCGCGAAGCGGTCAGCATCTCATCGAGGGCTTCTAATTGGGTCCGAATAGCTCCGGCAACATCAGGGACGGTAATCTCTTCTAAGTCTTCTTCAGGATAATCGATCATGACTTCCAGGCGCGTAATAAAATCAGTCAGTTCCTTGCGCATGGCACCGACGGCCTTCGACAGGCGGCCTTCAAGCTGACTGACAGCACTGGTAAGACCTTGATCGCTTTTAGCTTGGATGACGTCCATGACGGCTTCGGCCTGGGCCAAGTCGATACGGCCGTTCACGAAGGCTCGCTGCGTAAATTCGCCGGGATTGGCCAGGCGGGCACCGTGAGAAAGGACCTGAGCCAAAATTTCTTCTAAGGCCTTATATCCTCCGTGGCACTGAATTTCTAAGACATCTTCCGCTGTATATGAATGAGGTCCTTTCATAATGAGCAGCAACACTTCATCGATCGGCCGCCCGTCCTCGGACACGATCATGCCGTGCTGGATCGAACGGTCCCGCCGATCGGCTAGAGGAACCTCAGAGGAACTCTTAAAAACGGCATCGCCGACTGCATAGGCCTTGCTGCCGCTGATACGAATGACGCCGATGCCGCTCTCACCGAGGGGAGTGGCAATAGCCGCAATCGTATCGGCCGTATCATACATCATATATGACTCCTTCCATAGTCTAAAAGGAGTTGTCAGCGACAACTCCTTTTTCATATCTATCGTTATGCGTTATCCTTGATAATAAATGACGACGTGACGGTACGGATCTTTGCCTTCACTTTCCGTCCGCACTTCCGAATCATTTTGCAGGGCTACGTGAATGATTTTTCGTTCATAGCCATTCATCGGCTCTAAGGTAACGGACTCGCCGTTTTGTTTGACTCGGTTGGCCAAACGATGGGCCAGCTGCTTCAGCGTTTCTTCACGGCGATGCCGGTAGTTTTCAACATCGAGCATAATAAAGTACCGTGCATTTTCGCCTTGATTGGTCGTCAGATTGGTTAAATATTGGAGGGCATCCAAGGTTTGACCGTGCTTGCCAATGAGGATGCCTAAGTTCTTGCCATGGAGATGAAGAAGGATTTTATCAGACTTGATCATCTTTTCAATGACCACGTCGATACCCATGTTCTTCAATACTTCCTGAAGAAAGGCCTTGCCTTTGGCCGCCGCTTCTTCTGCCGAAAAAACAGCTTCCTCCGGTTCATGTACGACCGCTTCAGAAATCCCGTCTTCTTCCACATCGGATGCTGAGACTTCTGAATTCTTTACATCTTCAGACGTTTCAGCTATTTGCGGTTCTTCAACGAGAACTTCCTTTTCCGGTTCGGCCTGAACGACGTCAGACGGTACCGGCGTGACATCGGCCTTTTCAGTAATACGGACCCGGGCCGGTTTACTGCCAAATCCAAAGAAACCGCTTTTCGGTTCTTCTAAGATCTCGATGTCGACTTCTTCTTTCATTCTGCCGAGGCGCACCAAACCGGAGCGCACGGCATCTTCGATCGTTTTTCCTGTTGCTTCGATAGTACTCATGCTTGTGCTCCTTTATTCTTGAGGTGAGCCATCACCATCTGCTGGCCCCACTGGAAGAGGTTGGAAACAACCCAGTAAATGACCAGGCCGCTCGGGAAGTTGAGGCTGATCCAACCGATGAACAGCGGCATGACGACTTTCATGATCTTCTGCTGTTTAGCCTGAGCATCGGAGGCAGCAACCTGGGCACCGGACATCTGGTTCTGAATGAAGTACGTCGAAATGGCCGACAGGATCGGCATGACGTAAATAGGATCGGGCTGACCGAGACTGGGAAGCCATAAAAAGCTTTCAAAGGCCGGGTCATAAGGATACTCTCTTAGAGCATAAAATATAGAAATAAGGAAAGGCATCTGAATGAGAATGGGAAGGCAGCCCGACAGCGGGTTGACGCCCATTTCCCGATACAGTTTAGACATTTCTTCCTGCATCTTCTTCTGATTTCCCTTATATTTCTTTTGTATTTCTTTAATCTTAGGCTGCAGAAGCTGCATGCCTTCCATGGAACGGATCTGTTTCGCCGTAAGGGGCGACAGCACCAATTTAATAATCAAGGTGAGCAAGATAATGGCAATGCCATAGCTCGGATAGCCCATGTTCTGGGTAAAAGCATAACAGTAATTCATAAATGTCGTCATAATACCACTGAGGACATCCATTATTCCACTGAAAAAGCCCAATGTGCTCAACTCCTGTTCAGTTGTAAAAATAAGGATTTACGGTACGGGATCATATCCACCTTTATGAAAGGGATGGCATTTTAAAATGCGCCTTATAGCCAAGTAACTCCCTTTTAACGCACCGTATTTCTGCAATGCTTCAAGAGCATAGGCAGAACAAGTGGGATAAAACCGGCAGCATGGCCGGTGAAGCGGCGATATAAATAACTGGTAGCCCCGAATCAGGGCTATGAAACACCATTTCATGCATCATCACTTCTTTTTCAATACCCTGGCATGCCGGAATAACTGCAAAATAGACTGCTCTGCTTCTGCATATCCGGCATATTTTAGACTGCTGCGGCCAATGAGGACTAAATCGAAACCGTCCTTCAGATCAAACTGATGGAGTCGGTACACTTCCTTCATCAGGCGGCGGCAGCGGTTGCGCTCAACGGCACAACCGATTTTTTTCCCCGTCACAAAACCGATGCGGGTCGGTTGCTTTGGCGACCGCGGCAGGACGTATAACACGACGCGGCGATTGACATACGACTTCCCGCGGCGGTATACGAGCTGGTATTCGCGATTCTTACACAGCCGTTGCTCTTTCGTTAGTTCATACATACATAATTGTCCTAGTAATGCTAGAAAAACAGAAAAATTCCACATGCCGGAACTTTTCTGTTTATCTCGTAATAATTAAGCAGAAAGTTTTTTTCTGCCTTTCATGCGTCTTCTTTTTAAAACCATGCGGCCGCCCTTAGTCTTCATTCTTTCACGAAAACCATGAGTTCTTTTTCTCCACAATGTATTCGGCTGATATGTCTGTTTCAAGCTAGACACCTCCTTTTCCATCATTGACTGTAATTAATTTACACCATAACAGGTTAATTATAGTAAGTGAACTTAAGCCTGTCAAGCCTTATTTTTAGTGGATTATTCCATTTGAGAATACTTTATGCATAAGTATTCCAGCAAAAATTTCTTCCCATAACCAGGGTTTTGTTGTAGAATGTGGATAGATAAATACAGTTATCAACAATCCATCCACATTTTGTGGATAAGTGGAAAGAATCGGAAACTCGATGTATATCGGCTTTCCGGCTTTTTACATTTCATTTGTTCACGTTGTCCACAATGAAGTTGTACACATATGAACGCCCATTATACACACTTAAATTTTTCGTACAGACAGGAAGGATTATTATGGATCTGCTCAGTTTATGGGAAAAAATGTTAGCCAATTTGAAACAAGTCTTGCCAAAAGAAATTTTCACCAATTGGTTTGAAGGCAACATCATTCCCTACTCGTATTCCGAAGAAGAAAATCTGCTCATCCTCGATACGATGACCAATTTTCTTCGCGATTATGTCAGCAAAAAGTATACCGATGTCCTGGAGACAATCGCCGAAGAAGTCATTGGCCATAAAACCAGGGTTCAGCTCATTACCAGCCAAGAAAAAACGCCGACCCACGACAAAACCGAAGCCGTCGCCGAAACGATCACCCTTCCGCCAAAACAAAGGATGCCACAGGCCGAAACAGTAACCTCCCCTAACGTCGGAAAACCGGCCCAGGCCGTCCCTACTGAATGGGTTCAACCTGAACTTCCCATGAACGATGCCATGCCGGCCATAAAGGATGCCGCTCCGTTATCACTGACAACAGAATCCAGTCCTTATAATAATAATTTAAATAAAGATTATACCTTTGACAACTTCATCGTCGGCAACAGCAATCGCGTAGCTACGGCCGTTGCCAAGTCGATCGCTGCCGCTCCAGCTCAAAAATGGAATCCTTTTTATATTTACGGGGACAGCGGCCTGGGCAAGACCCATTTAATGCATGCCATCGGCCATGAACTGTTAAAAAACTTCCCGAATATGCGTCTCTTATGCATTACCAGCGAAGACTTCGTCAATGAATTCATCCAATGCATCCAGGACCAGAATACGGAAAGCTTCCGACGCCGGTACCGCAACGTCGACGTCCTCTTTGTCGATGATATCCAGTTCCTCGGCCGCGGTGAAAAGGAAAGCTCTAAGGAAGAATTCTTCCATACCTTTAATAAGCTCTACCAGGATAAAAAGCAGATGGTATTTACCAGTGATCGTCCGCCCCGCGACATAAAAAAACTGGAAGAACGCCTGCGTTCACGCTTTGAAAACGGCATGGTCACGCAAATCGAACCGCCTGATTTGGAAACGAGAACCGCCATCTTACGAACCTGGTCCGAAAAAGAAAATATCGTCTATGATTTAGATGCCTTAAATTACATTGCCGCCAATGTCAGCGAAAATATCAGAAAGCTGCATGGCGCTTTTATCCGCGTCCTCTTAGAAGCCTTGCAGACCAAGAGTAATGTCACCTTGCCGTTGGTTAAACATGCAATCAGCTATATCACTGATGCGCAAGATGAAAAGAAGTATATTACCATCGATGAAATTACGACCTATATCTGCCAACATTATAATATCAATTATAAAGAATTGATGGGCAAAAAAAAGACCAAGGATATTGCCCTTCCTCGTCAAATTGCCATGTATATGTGCCGTGAACTGACCGGAAACACTTATCCTCATATCGGAACAGCTTTCAATGGTCGTGACCATACGACGGTTATGCATGCCTGTACCAAGATCATGGAACGAGCCAAAGAAGATCGTCATTTCAAAGAACATATCGAAAAGATGATGAATGAAATCCGCGGTGTGGATAACTAGGTTGATAAAAATATCGATAGATTGTGGATAAGGTAAAAAAAGAAATCCACAGTGGAAATGTGGACAAAAAATAACTCGTTATCCACATTTTATCCACACCTGTGGATAGCTGAAATTGGCTCTTATTCATCACTTATCCACAAATTCACAGGCCCTACTACTAAGACTACTATTTTTTAATTCACATTTAATTAATTTACTCAGCGCAGAAAAGGGGATACTCCATTGAGACTGAAACTAAAAAAAGAAGATCTTAACAAAGGCTTACAAGCTGTCCAAAAAGTAGCTCAGAACAAAAACAACAATATGTCTTCTGAAAACGGCCTTCTGATTAAAGCCCTTCACGGCATTATCGAATTTCAGGCCAATGATTATGACATGGGAATCAAGATCACCGTTCCCGGGATCATTGAAGAAAAAGGAGAAGCCTTCATTGCCAATCCTTATTTAATGGACTTGACCCGACGAATTCCCAGTGATGAAATTGAAATCATCAAGGCCGATACGGATACGCAGCTCCTCATTAAAGGCGACAAGCTGAAATTTGAATGCCTGACCATCAACCCCGATGACTTTAATGAAGTCGAAATCGTCGAAAACGGCTATGCCAGCTTTAAAACGACGAGTGTCGTCTTAAAGGATTTAATCGATAATACGTCTTATGCCTGTGCTACCGACGTAGCACGTCCGATTTTCATGGGGACCTTCCTCGATGTCCAAGGGGATCAGATGACCATGGTAGCTACGGATACGCACCGCCTGGCTCTGAAAAAGACGACCCTCGATGAACCGGTGAATAATCCGCTGCAGGCTGTTATCCCCAGCCGGCTCTTGTCAGAAATTTCTCGTCAGCTGCCAACAGATATTCCGGAGACCGTCGAAATCACAGCCGTCCGCAACTACCTGGCCGTTCAGTTCGGCAACGTCTACATCCGTACGCGCCTCATCGAAGGGGACTTCCCCAATTACCGCCGCGTCATCCCGACGGACTTTAAATGTATTGCCAAAGTCAATCGCTCCGAATTTTCAGGCGCTGTGGAACGAGCTTCCATCGTAGCCAAAGATGCTCAGTATAATGTCATCAACTTCCTCATCAGCGAGGGCCAGATTAAATTGATGAGTCAGCATCCCGATTACGGTACCGTCGAAGACTACGTCTCCTGCGATATGGACGGCGAAGAATTGGATATCTCCTTCAATGGAAAATTTATCCTCGACATCTTGAAACATTGTCAGAGCAACGAGGTCATCTTGAAATCGAAAGAAAACAGCCCGATGCTCGTTCAGGATAAGGATGACGATTCTTGTGTATTTGTTGTAACCCCTATGAGGACAAAATAATGGAAACAATTAAAATTGAAACGCCGATGATCCAATTGGACCAGTTTTTGAAATGGGCCAGTATTTTACAAAGCGGCGGCGAAATCCGCTTTTTATTGGATGAAGATAAAATTTTAGTAAATGGAATTTTATGCAAAGCCAAGAGAAAAAAACTCTATCCGGGAGATACGGTAGAAATTAAGGATGTCGGTACATATTTGATTAAAGGTGAATAATTATGATGATTGAGTCGGTTCGACTGCACCGGTTCCGAAATTATGAGAATCAGAAAATTTCCTTTCCTAAGGCGACGATTCTCTTATATGGGCAAAACGGACAAGGGAAGACCAATCTTCTGGAATCTTTATATTTAGGCGGAATCGGCAAGTCTTATCGGGGCATTGCCGATTCTGATCTCATTTCTTGGGAGCACGATAAGGCCAGTGTTATCATCGATTTTAACCGTAACGATACGACACAGCAGATAAAAGTGATCTTGTCCAAACTCGAGAAAAAAGAACTGTGGGTCAATGAAACAAAGGTATCGCAGAAGGAATTGATCGGAACCTTGAATGAGGTCCTGTTTTCGCCCGATGACCTGCAGCTCATCAAAGGCAGCCCCTCTTTGCGTCGCCGTTTCATCGACATGGAGATTTCTCAGGTCAGCCGGTCTTATTACCGTGATTTGCTTCAGTATAACCGGGCCGTATCGCAGCGCAATCTCTTATTGAAAAAGATGAAATACAACGCCAATCAATCGCTTGATGAATGGGATCGGCAGATTGCCGGTTTTGCAGCTTCCATTGTAGCGAAACGCTTAGAAGCTCTTCAGAAATTATCGTTTTTGGCAGGGGTTCTCCATAAAAGGCTCAGTCGGGGAAAAGAAATGCTCCATCTGACCTATGTCCAACCTTATGGGACTGGGGAGGGCCGCCATCAGACCGATCCGAAATGGTATTATGACTGCTTACAGCAGCATCTCCCTGAAGATATCCGCCGTCAAGCTACGTCGGTCGGGCCTCATCGTGACGATCTCTTATTTTCTGTCGGCCAAGGGGATTTAAAGAAATACGGTTCTCAGGGACAACAGCGGACGGCCGTCTTGGCGCTGAAATTGTCGGAGCTGGAATTTATCAAATCGGAGACCGGCGAATACCCCGTTCTCTTATTGGATGACGTCATGAGTGAGCTCGATCAAAGCCGGCGCCAGGCCTTGCTGGACTTTGTCCGCAACCGGATTCAAACCTTTATTACGACGACAGAGCCTGACATTTTTGCCGGTATGGATGGCTGTCATCCCATCTGTATTGAACAAGGGAGGGTGGTTTCTAATGGAGAAGCGAAGTCTTAAACTTGAAAAAGCCGGACTTGCCATTCCTGAAGTCTTGGCCAAACACCGTCTGCTCCTTCCCTACCGGATGTACCAGGCTAAGCGGGACTGGAAAAAAATCGTAGGCGAGCAAATTGCTAAATATTCATATATATTAGATTTTAAGAATAATGTTATTGTTATTGCCGTCATGAATCCCGTTTACATGAATTATTTATTTATGTATAAAAATAAAATAATAGAGGAAGTTAATTCCTATGTTGGGCATCAGGCTATTGCCGATGTCCGTTTTGTCAAAAAGGGGAAAAAGCCGGTTCAGACGGTCTATGAAACCTTAGACGGAGAAGAAAAAGATGTCCTTCCTGAAGGAAATATTCGCCAAGTCATTCTCGACGATTCGACGGTGGCCAACATTCGTCGTGAAACGGAAAAACTGCCGGACGGCTTGCGGGAACGGGTCGTACAGCTTCGTTTTGCCCAGGCTAAACGGATAAAAGCCTATGCCGTAAGCGGCTTCATTCCCTGTCCCTCCTGTGGCCGCTGGATGGCTAAAGGCGAAAAGATTTGTATCTTTTGCCGGAGCGCTGCCCGTCATGCCCTGAAAATGAAGGTACGTGCCGTTTTAGAAGATATGCCCTGGCTGACCTGGGAGAAAATGGCCGAGGCCCTGACCGTTCCGACAACGGATAAATCCGGTGAACAAGCCTATAATGACGTTCGACGCAGCCTTATCTATCGGTATATTGAAAAGGTGTATTATGAATATGATACGGCTGCTGATGACCTCGTTTTGGCCATCCTCATTACGCGCCGTGTACCCGGCGATATACCGCCTAAATTTATTGAAAATCTCGTTGCAAAATATCGGAGGAAACCAGAAAATAATGTATCTCCATCTGAGTCCTGACACGATGATTCCCATCAAGGATATCGTGGCTATCGTACCGTATCCGAAACAAAAAGGCGCGGCTATTTTACAGTCTTTCGACCTCCCCGTGCGAGAGGTCGGAGTTTCGTCAGAACGGAATTGGCGCTCTTTAGTGATTACCGGGGAGGCAGTCTATTCTCTGCCCCTGACCGGGGAGACCATGCTTCGCCGATATCAGAAATGTTTGCAGATTTTGTCGCATTGCGAACAGGCGTAAGGGCGGTACGTATTTAAAAATTATTGATTTTACGGTATAATAAAGTGTTAGTTGCCTAGTTAATCATTAAAAATTGCAAGAAACAGGAGTTGAGAATTTATATGTCGAAAGACAAAGCGCGATATGGTGCCGAACAGATTCAAGTATTAGAAGGCCTGGAAGCCGTTCGTAAACGGCCTGGGATGTACATCGGCAGTACGTCTGAACGCGGTCTGCACCATCTGGTTTATGAAGTCGTCGACAATAGTATCGACGAAGCCTTGGCCGGGTATTGTACACATATCGAAGTTACGATTCAGGAAGACAACAGTATCACCGTTGTCGATAACGGCCGTGGGATTCCGGTTGCCATGCATAAGATCGGCAAGCCTGCTGTTGAAGTCGTATTGACCGTCCTCCATGCCGGCGGCAAATTCGGCGGCGACGGCTATCCCATTTCCGGCGGCCTTCATGGCGTCGGTATTTCTGTCGTCAATGCCCTGAGTGCCTGGACTAAGGTCGAAGTAAAGCGCGACGGCTATCTATGGGACATTTCTTTTGCCCGCGGGTTGACGGAGTCGCCGTTGAAAAAAATCCGGCCCTTGGAAGCCGGTGAAGAAACGGGAACCCGAGTCTCGTTTAAACCGGATCATGACATTTTCCCCGATACGGTATACGATTTCAATACCTTGAAGACCCGCCTGCGGGAACTCGCATTTTTGAATAAAGGCTTAAACATCACCCTTACCGATAAAAGAGGCGAAGGCAAACAAGAAGTATACTGCTATGAAGGCGGTCTCGTTTCCTTTGTTTCCTTCTTAAATGAAAAACACCAGGCCGTCAATCCGACGGTGGTCAGCATCGATGGTGAAAAAAATAAGGTTATCGTCGATATCGCTATGCAGTATAACGACGGCTACAGTGAAAATATCCTGACCTTTGTCAATGATATCTTTACCGAAGAAGGGGGCACGCACCTCAGCGGGTTCCGTTCCGGTTTGACTCGTACCATCAACGACTATGGCCGCAGTGCCGGCATTTTAAAGGACAATGAAGATAATTTATCCGGTGAAGACGTCCGCGAAGGGTTGACGGCTGTCATCAGTGTCAAAGTCCGGGAACCTCAGTTTGAAGGGCAGACGAAGACCAAGCTCGGAAATGGCGAAGTCAAAGGCATCGTCGATAACATCATTTCTGATGGCTTGAAAGAATTTTTTGAAGAACATCCGTCGGAAGCAAAGGCGGTCATCAATAAGACCATTTCGGCGTCTCGTGCCCGCCAGGCAGCCCGCCGTGCCCGCGAATTGACGCGCCGGAAAAATGCTTTGGAAATCAGTAGTCTTCCCGGTAAATTGGCCGACTGCTCAGAAAAAAATCCTGATCAGACGGAAATTTACTTAGTCGAAGGTGACTCGGCAGGCGGCAGCGCCAAACAGGGCCGAGATCGAAGATTCCAGGCTATCCTTCCGCTCCGCGGGAAAATCATCAACGTAGAAAAAGCTCGTCTCGATAAGATTTTGGCTAATGAAGAAATTCGCTCCATGATCACGGCTTTCGGTACCGGTATTGGTCAGGAATTCGACATCAGCAAACGCCGTTACGATAAAATTATCATCATGACCGATGCCGATGTCGACGGTGCCCATATACGCACGCTGCTCTTGACCTTCTTCTACCGCTTTATGAAGCCCCTCATTACGGAAGGCCACGTCTTCATCGCTCAGCCGCCGCTGTATCAGGTTCGTAAGGGCAAACAGGTATGGTACTTCTATACCGATGAATCGATGCAGAGTAAGCTCGATGAATTAGGACGCGACAATAACTCTGTCGTCGTCCAGCGTTATAAGGGCCTTGGTGAAATGAATCCGGAACAGCTCTGGGAAACGACGATGGATCCTGAAAACCGGACCATGCTCCAAGTCCACTTGGAAGATGCTGTGGAAGCCGACCGTATTTTCTCGGTCCTCATGGGCGATAAGGTCGAACCGCGGCGTAAATTCATTGAAGACAATGCGAAAAAGGTCCGTAACCTCGACTTATAAGCAGGAGAACCTATGCCGAAACTTTCTCGAAAGATAAATTTATTTACCGATTCCGTCATTGCCCGCATGTCAAAGGTAGCTGAAGGCTGCGGGGCCATTAACCTGTCCGAGGGCTTTCCCGATTTTCCGCCGCCGAAGGCTATGCTCGACCGCTTGGCCGAAGTCGCCAAGGAGGGACCTCATCAGTACAGTCTCGATAACGGGGCTTCGAATCTGCGCCGGGCTCTGGCTGATTATCGAAAAAGCTTTACCGGAAGGCGCCCCGACCCGGAGACGGAAATCGTCGTTACCTGCGGCGGTACGGAAGCGCTGATGACGGCCATGATGGCCATCGTCGATCCCGGCGATAAGGTCATCCTCTTCTCGCCTTTTTATGAAGCCTATGCAACGGATGCCCTGCTCTGCGGGGCCGAGCCGATTTATGTGTCCCTCAAAGGGGATGATTACACCTTTGACGGCGATGAATTAGAAGCGGCCTTTAAACAGCGGCCGAAGGCAATCTTTATTTGTAACCCGTCCAATCCCTGCGGTAAGGTTTTTTCGAAAGAAGAACTGCTTACCATTGCGTCCCTTGTCGAAAAGTATGATACCTTTGCCGTCATAGATGAAGTCTATGAACACATCGTCTACGAACCGACGGAGTATACCTATTTTTCGACCCTTCCCGGGATGTATGAACGGACCATTTCCTGCGGTTCCCTATCGAAGACGTATTCGATTACGGGCTGGCGGTTAGGCTATATCTTTGCCTCTCCCGCAGTAACCGATGCCATTAAAAAGCTGCACGTCTATCTGACAATCAGTGCTCCCAGTCCCCTTCAAGAAGCGGCTGTAACCGGTCTGGAGTTCGGTCCTGACTACTATCAGGGTCTTAGGGAACTCTACCGGAAAAAGCGAGATTTCGTCATGAAGGGACTCGATGCCATCGGCATAGCTCACAACGTCCCTCAAGGAGCTTTTTATATGCTCCTCGACATCGGTACCTACGGGTATGATGACGATGAAGCCTTTTGCCGGGATTTAGCGGAAAAAATCGGCGTCGCCCTCGTTCCGGCATCGACCTTTTTTAAAGAACCTGTCCATCACTTGGCAAGATTGCAGTTTGCCGTCCGCGATGAAACCTTAGACGAAGCCCTGCATCGTCTGGAAGGCATTCATAAACTAAAAAAATAATTTGTCTCGTTACCTTATCATAAGGAGGGATTACCGATGAAAAAATGGCACCTGCTTCTGGCTGCCCTTTGTCTGACAGTCAGTTCGATGACAGTCCTGGCCGACGGCGTTCCGGAAGGTACGCAGACGGGACGGTCGTCAGCCGTCATCCTCACTGATCCGACGGTAAATATGAAGAATTTGAGTGATTTTTATATTCTTGAAGGCCGTACCTATGACAAGGTAACCGGATTGCTTATGGCCTTGCCGCCGCAGACGACAGGCCTTACAGGCGCTTATTATTTTCGCGTTGACAAGCAGGTCGTCGGCGACTACTTCTATCACGTTAAAGCTTACGATACGGACTCCCACGTCTTAAAGGGAAACTATTTTGTGGCTAAAGATGAGAGCAGTGCCTGGAAGCTTCAGAACGACCAGCAGGCATCCCTTATCTACGGCAGTGCTGAAAAGCTGATGGATAAGGTTGAAGTCGTCGTGTATCCGCAAAAAATCCCTCTTGGCAGTTACGGCATCATCCGCGTCCATGTACCGGGAATGATTCCCTATGATATCAAGGCAACCAGCCTCAATACGAAAATTGCCGATATTACGGACAGCATGAACATCCATCCTCTGCAGGCCGGGAAAGTCGACCTCGTCGTCGATGTAAAAGTCGGCGATTCCCTTCGCACGGTGACTAAAGAAATTACCGTCGTCGATGAAGCGGACCACAGAGAATCAAAGTCCCGCAATAATCCCAGCGTCGGTGTCGGAATCGGCATCGGCTGGGGCAGCGGATGGCATCATGGCGGTGGAATCGGCATCGGTGTAGGACCTTGGTGGTAATCTAAAAGGAGAGTGTATCTACTGTGGAGTTTTCCCTAGGAAAACAGTTACTGGTCATCATCTTACTTATCTTTGGCAACGGCATCTTCTCTTTATTGGAAATGGCTATCGTCAGCAGTCATCAATCGCGATTGGAAGCGATTGCCGATGAAGGAAGCAAGTCGGCGGCTATCGTCCTGAAACTGCGTGAAAATCCGAATAAGATGTTTTCTACGGTCCAGTTCGGCATTACCTTGATCAGCCTTCTGACCGGTGTCTACGGCGGGACGGAAATGGCCGGTCCTTTATCCGTTTATGTAGCCAAGATTCCAGGCCTTGAACCGTATGCCTATACGATTAGTCTGACCAGTGTCGTCGTATTGATTACCTATTTGACGATTATCCTCGGTGAAATTGTTCCTAAAAGGATTGCCATTGACAATCCTGAAAAAGTAGCCTGCTTGCTGGCCCGTCCCATGCTGTACTTTTCGGCCATCTGTACGCCTGTCGTCTGGATCCTGTCGTGGTCTACGACGGCTGTCACCAAAATGATGGGCGTCAAGAAGCCGGAAGTGCTGCCTGTTACGGAAGACGAAATAAAATTGCTCTTAGAGCAGGGCGTCGAACTCGGGGCTTTTGAAAAAGAAGAACCGGAGTTGGTCACCCGCGTCTTTCGCCTGGCCGATATGGACGTCGGCGATATCATGACCAACCGTACCCAGGTCGACTGGCTCGACGTCGAAGATCCGGAAGCGACGATGATGAATGAATTGGTGGCCTTCAATCACAATAATCTTCCTGTCGGGCGGGGGTCTTTGGATGACTTCATCGGCATGGTATCGGTCAGTGAAATATTTCAGAAGTATTATGAAAATATTCGCCTGCAAAAACCGGCGTCTCTGCCCGTTATTGTAGAAGAATGCGTCCACAAACCGATTTATATTCCGGAATCGATGGACATCATGAAAGTCGTCCACGTCTTTCGCGAACACAGCGTCCATGAAGTCGCCGTCCTTGATGAATACGGAAACTTTAGCGGCATCCTGACCCTTCACGACATCCTCGAAGAATTAGTCGGCATCATGCCGGCCGGGGAAGAAGAAAAGAAGGAAGAAGCCAATCGCATCATCCAACGGGGACCGAACGACTGGCTTATCGAAGGACTGCTTACGATTGAAGAATTTAAAGATTTCTTCGGCATCGAAGATGAACTGCCTGACGAAGAAGAAGACTTGTATAAAACGCTGGCCGGCCTGATTACCTATGGTGTCGGCCGGATTCCACGGGAAACGGATACCTACGTATGGAAGGACTTTACCTTTGAAGTCGTCGATATGGATAACCTCCGCGTCGATAAAATCCTCGTCACCCGCAATCCTGATTATTCAGAAGACGATGCAGAAGAAAAATAAAGGCATGAAAAATGGGAGCTGTACCTCAATCCAATGGGTACAGCTCCTTTTGTCGTACTTATTCACTTTTTGTCGAGCGGAGAAAGAGATTTTTTAAGACTTCATGAGGGTCCTGATGTTCCTTTATGATGGAATGAACGGCCGACGTAATGGGCAGTTCTACGCCGTAGTGGGCCGATAGATCTAACAGGGCTTCGGTCGTGCTGACGCCTTCGGCCAGTTTTGAAAAAGCTTTTCCTTCGATAAAATCCTGACCGAAGCGGCGGTTGTTGCTGTGCGGCGAAAAGAGGGTCGCTTCATAGTCGCCTAAGTGACTGAGGCCGTATACGGTCATGGCCTGGCCGCCCATGGCAGAGACTAAAACCGATAACTCATGGGCACCGCGGGCCATGAGGGCACCTTTTAAGGCCGTCATATGGGCCCCGTCGAGCATGCCGGCTGCAATACCGACGACGTTTTTGGCAGCAGCTCCAATTTCAATGCCGAGAAGATCTTGGCCGTAATAGAAGCGGATCAGCGGGCTGGTAAAAGTATCGACTAAGAAATGGGTCAACTCATCGTCTGCCGAGGCGATGACCATGCAATTGGGCATGCCGCTAATAAAATCCTGGACATGGCCGGGTCCGACCCAGACCGCAGTCCGTACTGCCTCCCCAAGTTCTTCTGCCATGACCGTCGTCAGCCGCTTGCCGCTGCCGGCTTCGAGGCCTTTCATGGCCAATATGAAGGGCAAGTGCTTGTCGTATCCGGCGCTCCGGATATCCGTGGCAAAGGAACGAAGCTGTTGGGCACTGATGGAAATGATGCAGATATCGGCACCGGACAGGGCCTCTTTCAGGTCGTCGGTCAGGGTAATTGCGTTCGGTAAGGTAAGATAATCATTTTTCCTTGTTTCTTTCAGGCGGCTCAGGTTTTTCGAACCCGGTCGTCCCCATAAGGTCACGTCATGACCGATGTGGTCGGCATACCAGGCATGGAAACTGCCCCAGCGGCCACATCCTAAGACGGTGATATTCATAGTGGTTTCTCCCCTCAGAATAAGTTTTTGTAATTAAATTATAACATGGATTCATCGATTCAGACAGTTTGTGACGATGGATAAGGGCTTTAACCAAAGTATACTTTTTTGGCAAGGATGTTGAATTTTGTTGGAATTGCAATGGATATTTGTCCCCTCATTGGATATACTGAACTCAGAAAGGGCAGTGATAAGCCCTCTTGTTTCGGTATGTCGTGAGTCAGCAGCTAGTCTGCCGCGAAAGGAGTATGCCTTATGGGAAGAAAAATTACAGAAAAAGTTACTTGGGTCGGAAAAATCGATTGGGAACTGAATAAGTTTCATGGCCATGAATATTCGACGGAAAAGGGTTCGTCTTATAATTCCTATTTAGTTCGCGACCAGAAAGTCGCCTTGATCGATACGGTATGGAAACCCTTCGATGAAGAATTCGTCGATTACTTAAAACAGGAAATCGACTTGAATAAAATCGATTACATCGTCATGAACCATAATGAAAATGACCACAGTGGGGCACTGCCGGCTTTGATGCGGGAAATCCCCGACGTTCCCATTTACTGTACCCAAAAAGGTGAAGCCATTCTTCGCGGGCTGTATCACCAAGATTGGAATTACGTCAACGTCAAGACCGGCGATACATTGGATCTCGGTGACAGTAAGCTGGTATTTATTGAAGCGCCCATGCTCCATTGGCCGGATACGATGTTTACCTATATGACCGGTGACAATATCCTCTTCAGTAATGACGGATTCGGTCAGCATTTTGCCAGCGAATGGATGTATAACGACTGCGTCGACCAAGCAGAACTCTATCATGAAGCCATGAAGTATTATGCCAATATCTTGAATCTCTACAGTCCCATGGTCATCCGTAAGATTGATGAAATCTTAAAGATGAACGTTCCCGTCAACATGATCTGCCCCAGCCACGGCGTCATCTGGCGCGATAATCCTCTTCAAATCGTGGAAACGTATCAGAAGTGGGCTAAAGAATATCAGGAAAATCAGATTACCATCATTTACGATACGATGTGGAACGCCACGCGGCGCATGGCTGAATCGATTGCCCAAGGCCTTCGTGAGGCCGACCCGACGCTGACGGTCAAGTTGTATAATTCAGCCGTCGACGATAAGAACGATATCGTCACGGAAGTCTTCAAATCGAAGGCTATTTTAGTCGGCTCACCGACAATCAACTACGGATTTCTCTACTCTATCGGCGGCATCATGGAAATGATTCGCGGTCTGAAGTTTAAAAACAAGAAAGCCGCAGCCTTTGGCAGTTACGGCTGGAGCGGTGAATCGGTCAAACAGATTACGGGCCTTTTAAAAGAAGCCGGATTTGAACTGGTTAACGACGGACTCCGCTGCCAGTGGAACCCCGACATGGAATCACAAAACCTTTGCCGTGACTTTGGGCGCGATTTTGCAAAGTCTCTGGAAAAATAATCCTCTTCTGTCTCATAAAAAAAATCGGATCTCTCCCTCGAGAGGTCCGATTTTTATTCATGATATGATTCTTTATAAATGGGCGATGACGGCGTCGCGATAGGCTTCGGTCGTCGCCTTTCCGCCAAGGTCCGGCGTGAGGGCTTTCTTTTCTGCCAGGACGGCATCGACGGCTTTGCGAATCTTTTCGGCAATGGCCGTTTCGCCGATATGTTCAAGGAGCATGCAGGCTGACCAAAGAAGAGCCGTCGGATTGGCAATGTGCTTGCCGGCAATATCGGGAGCGCTGCCGTGGACGGCTTCGAACATGGCGTAATCGTCGCCGATATTCATGGAAGGCAGGAGACCCAGGCCGCCGATGAGGCCGCTCGTAAGGTCGGAAATGATATCGCCGTAGAGGTTTGGCATGACGATGACATCGAACTGTTCCGGACGCATGACCAGCTGCATGCAGGTATTGTCGACGATTTTATCATCGCTTTCAATCTGCGGATAGTCAGCGGCGACGGTGCGGAAGGTGTCGAGGAATAAACCGTCGCTCATCTTGAGGATGTTGGCCTTATGGACACAAGTGACTTTTTTGCGTCCGTGGGCAATGGCATATTCAAAGGCCGAGCGAATGATGCGTTCACTGGCTTTTCTCGTGATGAGTTTGATGGCGTGAACCGTATCTTCATTCATCTTATATTCGACGCCGATATATAAATCTTCTGTGTTTTCACGGAAGGTGACGACGTCGACGTTGGGAAAGGGGGTCGGTACGGCTGTATTCGACTTGGCCGGACGGATATTGGCATAGAGATCGTATTTATTGCGCAAGGTGACGTTTAACGAACGAAAACCCTTGCCAATGGGCGTCGTAATGGGTGACTTTAAGAGAATGCGGGTCTTTTCAAAGGAAGCAAAGGCAGCATCGGGAATAAGGGCGCCGTTCTTTTCATATTCAGCAGCGCCGACATTGAAAATTTCGTAGCTGAGAGGCGCTTTGGCAGCGTCGAGGATGGCAAGGACAGCGTCGGTGATTTCGGGACCGATGCCGTCGCCTTTGAATACGGTAATTGTCTTCATGGTTATCTGTCCTTTCGGGGAATATAATCCATGAGGTCGCCGACGTACTTGGCGGCCGGACGGACGATGCGGTTGTCGTAGAGCTTGTGTTCGATGTTGTGGGCCAGCCAGCCGACCATACGGCTGATGACGAACAGCGGCGTGTATAGATCGCGGGGAATGCCAAGCATATTATAGGCAAAGCCGCTGTAAAAATCGACGTTGCTGCACATGGTGACGCCTTTTTCTTTGGTAAGGGTATCCATGGCCAATCGTTCAAAACGGTTGTAGAAGCGGAAGACGTCGTTCATGCCTTTTTCTTTGGCCAAGATGCCGCAGTAATGACGCATGATTTCAGCCCGGGGGTCGGACAGGGTATAGACGGCATGGCCAAAACCGTATACCAGACCTTTGTCGCTTCCCTTGAAGGTTTTATTGAGGATTTGATGGATGACTTCCACAATTTGGTCGTCCGTAGCCTTGATGCCGATGGCATCGATGATCTGTTCCATCATCAAGGAGACACGGATGTTGGCGCCGCCGTGACGCGGTCCTTTAAGGGCGCCGACGGAACTTGCCATACTCGAATAAATATCGGTGTCTGTAGAGGAAACGACGATATTGGTAAAGGTCGAGTTGGTACCGCCGCCGTGGTCGGCATGGAGAAAGAGCAAGAGATCGAGGAGCTGCGCTTCTTTGGGAGAGAATTTGCTGTCCGGGCGCAGCATGGATAAAATATTTTCGGCTGTCGAATAGTCCTTGCGAGGGTAGTGAATGACCAGACTCTTACGATTGTAATAGTGAATCTTGGACATATAAGCATAGACGGCAATGGAGGGCAGCTTGCTCATGATGTTCAGCCCTTTGCGCAGGGTCTGATATACATCCGTATTGTCCGGATCGGGATCATAGTTGTACAAGGTCAACAAGGCGTGCTGCAGCTTATTCATCAGATTTTTGCCCGGCAGGCGAAGGAGGTTCATTTCCAAAAAGTCATCGGGCAGATCATATCCGTTTTGCAGCACCTTACAGAAGGCTTTTAATTCGTCTTCGGTCGGCAAGTAGCCGAAGAGGAGAAGAAAACTCGCTTCTTCGTATAAATAACCTTTATAATTCGTTTCTTTGACCAGCTCGCGAATATCGATGCCGCGGTAGTATAAGATGCCGTCACAGTCGATTTTTTGGTCATTTTCGTCGCGACGGTAGCCGACGACATCGGCAATGCGGGTCAAACCGACGAGGACGCCGGTATGATCTTCATTACGCAAGCCACGCTTTACACCGTACTTGGAAAACCATTCGCGGGGAATCTGCGTGTAGTTCTGTGACTTGCCGTAAAATTGGGCTAAATAAATATTTTTATCCAATTTGATTCCTCTCTTTCCTTCGAGTATGAATATAGAGGAATAACTTATAAATTATCGGTTATTCAGG
This sequence comes from Megasphaera sp. DISK 18, assembly GCF_001682955.1. Lineage (NCBI taxonomy): Bacteria > Bacillati > Bacillota > Negativicutes > Veillonellales > Veillonellaceae > Megasphaera > Megasphaera sp. DISK 18. The sequence goes on along the minus strand of NZ_LUGJ01000019.1, from coordinate 2,700 downwards.
AATATTCATATTTTTTTTATAGGGAATATTTTTCAGAATATTCCTGTAAAGTATAAGTTATTATAGCATATTAATGGACAAAGTAAAATAAAAATCATGCAAACTATGTAACGTTTAAAGGGTAGTCAAGGCCTTTTTTTGTATGATATAATATTTACTGAAATGGAATAAATTTTATATTGTGAAAATTATTTTACTAAATTTCATATTATGAAAAGCCGTCGCGTCAGCGATGACAAAGGAGGGGTTACGTATGATTCAGTTATACGATGGTGGTGTCTATTTAGTTAACGGTAAGGATATCGTACCGGAACAGGAAGCGGCTAAGGTTCAGCAGCTTACGGGAAAGACTGTTTCCAAAGAAGACGCAAAGAAGGGAACGATTGCCTATTCTATTTTAAAAAATCATAATACGTCAGCATCGATGGATAATTTGAAGATTAAATTCGATTCTATGGCGTCTCATGATATTACCTACGTCGGCATTATTCAGACGGCGAAGGCCTCGGGGATGGATCACTTCCCGCTGCCCTACGTCCTGACCAACTGTCATAACTCACTCTGTGCCGTCGGCGGCACCATTAATGAAGACGATCATGTATTCGGCCTTTCGGCAGCGAAAAAATACGGCGGTATTTTTGTGCCCCCTCACGTCGCTGTCATCCATCAGTATATGCGTGAAAAAATGGCCGGCTGCGGCAAGATGATCATCGGTTCTGACAGTCATACCCGCTACGGTGCCTTAGGAACGATGGCTGTCGGCGAAGGCGGCGGTGAATTGGTAAAACAGCTCCTGGAAGATACGTATGACATCGCCTACCCCGGCGTCGTCGGCGTCTACCTTACGGGAAAACCGAATCCGGCCGTCGGCCCTCATGACATTGCCATTGCCATCGTCGGTGCCGTCTTTAAGAACGGTTACGTCAAAAATAAGGTCATGGAATTCGTCGGCCCCGGCATCGCTTCCATGGATACGGACTACCGCAACAGCGTCGACGTCATGACGACGGAAACGACGTGCTTATCGTCCGTATGGCGGACCGATGAAGATACGAAAGCCTATCTCACCCAGCACGGCCGCGGCGATGCCTATAAAGAATTGAATCCGGCTGACGTAGCCTATTACGACGGCTTCATCTATATCGACCTCAGCACCATCAAGCCGATGATTGCCATGCCCATGCATCCGAGCAATGCCTTCACCATTGACGAACTCAATGCTAATTTGGAAGACATCCTTCACGAAACGGAAGAAGCCATCAACAAGCGCATGAGCAATAAAGATTTGAAATACACCCTTACCGATAAAATTAAAGACGGTAAACTCATGGTACAACAGGGTATCATTGCCGGCTGCTCCGGCGGTAATTACAGCAACGTCGTGGCCGCTGCCCATGTTTTAAAACAGGGTACCAGCAACAGTCACGACTTCTCTCTCGACGTCTACCCCTCGTCGCAGCCTGTTTACCTGGACCTTGTCCGCAACGGTACCGTTTCGACCCTACTCGAAGCCGGGGCCATCTTTAAGACGGCCTTCTGCGGTCCTTGCTTCGGCGCCGGAGATACGCCGGCCAATAATGCCTTCAGTATCCGCCATACGACGCGAAACTTCCCGAACCGCGAAGGTTCAAAACCGGGCAAAGGCCAATTTGCTTCCGTAGCCTTGATGGATGCTCGCTCTATTGCTGCGACGGCCATTAACGGCGGCGTCCTGACGTCAGCTGACGGCTATATGGATGACTATGTAGAAACGCCTTATGAATACGACGATAAGCCGTATGCAACCTTGGTTTATCAGGGCTTTAAACAAGGTGAAGATGAAGATTCGCTGGTCTATGGACCGAATATCAAAGACTGGCCCGATATGGAACCGTTGGCCGACTCGATTCTGCTGAAAGTCTGCTCGAAAATCATGGACCCCGTTACGACGACGGATGAATTGATTCCTTCCGGGGAAACGTCTTCGTATCGTTCCAATCCCTTGGGCCTTGCTGAATTTACCTTGTCGCGTCGTGATCCGGAATACGTCGGACGGGCTAAAGCCGTAAACAAAGTCGAACAGGCTCGATTAGCAGGAGACTGCCCGGCCGGTGTCGATCCTGACTTAAAAGCTGTCTTTGAAGCCTTGAATAAGCGTTTTGACGGCGTTTCCATGAAAGACGTTGAAATCGGCAGTATGATTTACTGTGTAAAACCCGGAGACGGTTCGGCCCGTGAACAGGCAGCCAGCTGCCAGCGCGTCCTCGGCGGCCTGGCCAATATCTGCAGCGAGTATGCGACGAAGCGCTACCGCTCCAACGTCATCAACTGGGGCATGCTGCCCTTCCAAATGGAAGGCGAACCGGATTTTGAAATCGGCGACTATATTTACGTTCCCGACGTCAAAAAGGCCCTTGACGGCGACATGAAGGATATTAAAGCCTATGTCGTCACCAAGGGCATGAAGGAACTGTCCCTCTATATCGCTCCCATGACGGACGATGAAAAGAAAATCGTTAAAGCCGGCAGTCTGATCAACTACAACCGCAATCGCTGATCCTCATTCATCGAAGAGATCGTCCTTTTCGATGAGGCCTTCTTTCGGCGACGTATGGTAGCGTTTTTTCCAAGCTCGATAAAAGGTCGAATAATTGGTAAATCCACATTCGTAACAAAGCTCTGTCAAAGCCCGTCCCTCTTGCTGATATGCTCCCCTTTAGG
>NZ_LUGJ01000018.1:0-77144 GCF_001682955.1 Megasphaera sp. DISK 18 | reverse complement strand
CCTAAAGGGGAGCATATCAGGACAGCTTTTTTCGTGTAGACAACCTAATTCATGAACTTGTCAAACTTACGCGCAGGCAACATGCGAAGGCTCCGGCCGGGCTGAAACGCAGCGTATCGCCGCAGTCACAGTCTCCCGGCTGCGATAACCGGCTCTTATGAAGCCATAAAACCAGCCTTTTCAGGACTGCTGGAAAGGCCATAAAGGATCCGCTGTTCCCGTATGACGAAGAAAATGGAAATGATAAGGGCCAAGGCGTCACTGATGGGCTGGGCCACGAAGATACCATTGATGTCCCACAGTATAGGCAGAATATAGATGAGGGGGATCAAGAACAGGATCTGCCGTAAAAAGGTGATGACAATGGAAGGCATCGGTTTGGCAATGGACTGGAAGAAGGTCGTCACCAGCATAACAAAGCCCAGGATCGGAGTGATGCAGAAATTGGCCCGCAGGCCCGGAACACCGATGGCCAGCATATCTTCCGTAGCCCCAAAAGCCTCCAGGATGGCTTCGGGAAATACCATGATCACGATCCAAATGATGCAGGTAATGCCGACCGAAAAAGCGGAGGCCTGATATAAGGTGGCCATGACCCGATGGTACTGTTTCGCTCCGAAGTTGTTGCCGACGATGGGCTGAATTCCCTGACTGATGCCGCTGGCCGGCATGATGACAAAGGTCATCATACTGGAGACGACGGCATAGACGCTGATGGCCGTATCGCCGCCGTATTGGCCTAATTGGCTGTTATAGACGAGGCTGATGAGGCCCATGGCCATTTGGGCAATCCAAAAGGCAAAGCCGCAGGAAATGATGGTCCGCGACAGCCAGGCATCGAAGGTAAAGGTATCCCGTTTGATTTCGACCTTCGTATGGCCTTTCCAAACGAGATAAGCCCCAAAAAAGGCCGAAAGGAATTGACCGATGACCGTCGCCCAAGCTGCGCCGGTGACGCCCCAGTCGAGGCCGGCCACAAAGACGGCGTCGAGGATGATGTTGGTCACGGCCCCGACAGCCGTTACGCCCATCCCCAGGACGGGCTTTCCGGAAACGCGGACAAAGTCGCAAAAAACCTGGCTCAGCCCTTGAAAGAGGCAGCCCAGGGCCACGATGCGGTAATAAGCGAGGGCGTATTCATAAGCCGTTTCGGTAACGCCGAACACCTTTAGGATAGGATCGGCAAACAGCAGCAAAAAGACCGACAGCAGCACTTCAAAGACGATGACTAAGATCAGGGAATTGCCAAAGGAACGGTTCATATTCTCCTGTTCCCCTTTTCCGGAAAACAGGCTGAACAGGGACGATCCGCCGGCGCTGCAGGTCAGGCCGAAAGCCATCATCATGTAAAAAAGAGGAAAGCAAATCGAAAGACCGGCCAAGGCCGACGTGCCGTTGAAGTTGCCTACAAAGATCCGGTCGACGATGTTATAAATGGCTGTAATTAAAAGAGAAATAGCCGCCGGAATGGAGTATTTTAAAATCATGGGAAAGAGCTTTCCCGTCGAAAAATCATTTTTTTCATTCATATTAAAGTGCCTCGCCTTTCTATCATATCTTAGTTTCCTAAGTATTTAGTTAAAGAGAAAGGATAACGCGTCTGCCCTTTCAGTCAGACAGGTTATCCATCATCTTCTCAACGACCTTCACAAAGACTTGCAGGTCATTTTTAGAAATGTCCTTGATCAGTCTTTCATCTAAGGCCGTCAAATCGTCTATGACTTGCTGCCGATACCGCAAGGCCCTTTCCGTTAAGACTATCTTTTTTAAGCGGTTGTCATGGGCTGCCGCCTCACGGGTAATGAGTCCGTTCTTTTCCATCTGCTTTAAGAGCTCCGTTGCCGTCGACGGCCGGATGCCGAATTCTTCTTCAAGATCTTTTTGGAAGACGTCCTCCCGTTGGGCCAGCAAAAAGTGAAGGGTCCGCCCTTGAGAGCCGCTGAATTCACCGCGGGACGGAAGCATCTCTAACTTTCGGCGCAGCTTGTTGGACAATTTGCTGACATAACTTCCAATATGTCGGTTATTCGATATCATGGCGCCCTCCTATTTATTAGTTTCCTAAGTAATTGTATCTCAAATACGACGCCCTGTCAATAAGGCATCCGGCGCATAAAAAATCACCGTCAAGGACAGAATCCCTGACGGCGACGGTTTTCCCGCTATAGTTCATGTATGCATTTTTACAAAAAAGTGATGGTCATGACACGGATACGAGGCTTACCAATCCAATTTTCCCGTCATGAGGTAGACCAAGAGGCCCTTTTCGGCATGCCGTCTGTTTTCGGCTTCGTCGAGGATCGTTTCCAAATGGGCTTCCATGACGTCTTGGCTGATTTCATAACCAGGATGGATGGGCATGTCGTGGAAGACCATGGTATCCGTCCCTTCCATGAGGGCTGCGTCGATTTGATAGGGCATCATCATGTTGATGATCTTGTCTTTCTTTTCGGCGTAGTCGGGATTGGTGAAAAATTCCATGTCAACCCAGGTATCGGTGTAGACGCAGTCGACGTCGGCGACGACTTTCTTGAGGTCTTCTTTAGAAATATCCGTCGGCAGTTCTTTATAATGGCCCGTAGCTGCCAAGGTGTCGTAAAAGTCAGCCGGCACGTTGGTAATTTGGCTGAAGGGCGTCAAGCCGTACATGGTACCGCCCAATTTGACGACGATTTCACTGAGCGAGTTGTAGGTATTATTTTTAGCCCCGATATAGAGGACCTTGGCTTCAAAGCGTCCCGTCTTTTCATAGAGGGTCAGCATGTCGGCCAGGGCCTGAGACGGATGGAAGGTATTGTCACAGCCGTTGATGACGGGAACCGTGGCATATTTCATGAAGCCTTCCGTCGTTTCGGCCTTCTTGAACCGGCCCATGATGCAGTCAACGTTGCGGCAGACGTACTTGACTTCGCTCATGAGGTCGCCAATGGTGAAGTTGCTGTCCTTCCAGAGCTGGTTGTAGGCCTTGCCGCCCAATTCTTCCATGCCGATGGAAAAGGACAAATAAGTCCGGTTCGACGTCTTTTCAAACAAGGTATATAATTTTTTGCCGTCGAGAATATGGCTGTAAGCGTCTTGGTCCTTCTTAATCTTATCGGCTAATAATAAGATGCCTTTCAATTCTTCGGCTGTATAATCGATAAAGCTGTTGGCGTGTTTCATGTATATCCATCCTCTCATCCTGTAAGACTATAACTTGTTGATGGCTATATCATAGCACAAGGTCTTTCCTTTATCAAGTATTTATACGTATTTTTCTTTAATTTATACATATAAATCAATTTCATACAGCGCAAGCTCCTTTCCGGAGACGCAAAAAACCGGTAATCACGATGATTACCGGTCCAAAAGGTCTATGTGTTACTTTCCGATTAAGCTTTAACTACGTTAGCTGCCTGCGGTCCGCGCGCACCTTCAACAATATCGAATTCAACATCCTGACCTTCGGCCAAGGATTTGAAACCATCTTCCTGAATGGCAGAGAAATGAACGAAAACGTCGCCGCCGTCTTCTCTTTCGATGAAGCCATAACCTTTTTCTGCGCTAAACCATTTTACTTTACCGTGCATGATAAATCCTCCTAAAAATCAAAACAATTACAGCTATCCATAGCAAGTGCTACCTTATAGCTCTTTTGTTAGTGTAACATAACAGATTGCTAATGTCAATCGAATTTATATAAGTAAATTCCCGAGTATTTCCTTATTTTTTTACATAATGAGTAAAGGCAAACTTATATTTATTATTATTCTTTTTATCATGGACTTCCCGTTCTGTTTCTGTCCACTCGTCTCTCTTCCACTCCGGAAAGAACGTGTCAGCACCGGGAAAAACTTCGTCGATTTCAGTCAGATAGAGGCTGTCTGCCAAGGGCCAAAAGGCGCGGTACATGGCGGCCCCGCCGATGATGAAGTAGTCTTCCTCCGCCTTCATAGCGGCACACATGGCCTCCGGGCTGTGAAAGAGGGTCACGGCCGGACTATCGACATGGTAGTCCGCCTGATGGGTCAGGACCCAATGAGGTCGTCCCGGCAGAACACCCGGCAGGCTTTCAAAGGTCTTGCGGCCCATGAGCATCGTATGATTCATGGTGAGGGACTTGAATCGCTTCAAGTCGGCTGAAATATGGCATAAGAGGTCGTTGTCCCGGCCGATGCCCCGGGCTCTGTCGACGGCGGCAATGAGATGGATCATCAGACGGCCACCTCCATAGGAAGCTTGCCCAAATGCTGATAATCATCGAGACGGATGTCGTCCGGTGTAAAGGCGTAGAAATCGTGAATGTCCTTGTTAAGTATCAATTTAGGAGCGTCCAAGGCCTGATTTCGGCGCGAGAGCTGAGTTTTCATAGCTTCGACGTGGTTTTCATAGATATGGGCATTGTTGATGACGTGCGTAAAGAGGCCCGGACGGAGGCCGGCAGACCGGGCAATGAGGTGGATGAGAACGGCATACTGGGTCATATTGAAGGGGACGCCCAGGCCCATATCGCCGCTGCGCTGAATGAGCATACAGTTCAAGCGGCCGTCAGTGACATCCCACAAGGTCTGGTAGGCGCAGGGCTGGAGGGCCATGTCATCCAAATCCTCGATATTCCACAAGGATACGATCATGCGCCGGCTCTGGGGATCGTTTTTCAGGGTATCCAAGAGCTTATCGACCTGCTTGTACTTCCGGATCTGATAGCCGTAAGCCTTGCCGATGGTCCCGTCAGGACGCATCCATTCGTCCCAAACGTGGCAGTTCATCTTCTGCAGCTCCCGCACATCGTTGCTCTGGAGCTGCCAAATCCAAAGGATTTCTTTGACGGCTGTCTTAAAGGCCACGAACTTCGTCGTCAAGATGGGAAATTCATGTTCCAAATCGAACTGCATCATCTGATGGGGCAGCTTGTACGTCCGCACCCCCGTGCGGTTGTTGTCGAAATAGCCGTGGTCGAGGATATTTTCGACGATATTCAGGTATTGTGTATCGGCCATGCTCATGTAGTATCACCTCAAAATTACTGATTATTCATATAAGACTGAATGGCGCTGACGAAGCTGCGGCCATATTTATGCAATTTAAAACTGCCAACGCCCTTGATGTCGCCCATGGCGTCGAGGCTGCTCGGCTTAAGGGCTGCCATATCCCACAAGGTGGCATCGGAAAAAATGACGAAGGGCGGAATGTTTTCGTCCTTGGCCAAGTCGCGGCGAACGGCCCGCAGGATGTCGAACAAGGGGCGCAGGGCCTCTTCGTCAAAGGTCCCGGCACTGCGTTTTTGCCGGCGTTTGGGAATGGCCGCCGGAATCTCTTCGACGACTCGTTTCTGCTGAACGATGCGTTTATGGCCCCCCATGGCCTGCCTGCCGTCTGCCGTCAGGGAGACGACGGGATACTTTCCGTCAGACTGCTCGAGATAGCCGTCGTCGATGCACTGGCGCACCATATCGCGAACTTCGGACAGGGAAAAATTACCGAGCATGCCGAAGACGGCATTGCGGTCAAAGCCATAGCGGCGAATCTTAGCATTCTGACTCCCTTTCAGGATGTCGGCCACCATGGTCAGGCCAAAGCGCCCTTTCAGTTCATCGACACAGAGGCAGATGCTGCGCACCTGTTCGGTCATGTCCTCTTCGACCGTTTCCTGGTCGCAGTTGCCGCATTTATCGCAGTGCTCCCACGACGGATGCTCGCCAAAATACGACAGAATATAATGGCGCAGGCAGTGGTTGCCCTCACAGTAGCGAACCATGGCATGGAGCAGGCGGAATTCGACCTCCTGCTGTTTGACGTCGCGAGTCGATTGCTCGATGAGGAATTTCTGAATCATGATATCCTGGCGGTTAAAGAGGAGGATACAGTCCCCCGGTGCCCCGTCGCGGCCGGCTCTGCCAGCTTCCTGGTAGTAACTTTCGATGTTTTTCGGCATCTGGTAATGGATGACGTAGCGGACATTGCTCTTGTCGATGCCCATGCCGAAGGCGTTGGTCGCTACGATGACCTGGATTTTATCGTAGGTAAAGGCTTCCTGCATGGAACGGCGCATATCGTCGCTGAGACCGGCATGATAGCGGCCGGCCTTGATGCCCCGGCGGTTCAGTTCATCACAGATGCGGTCGACTTCCTTACGCGTCGCCGCGTAGATGATGCCGCTGTCTTCACGATGTTTGGCAATATAAGACAGGGTAAATTCCATCTTGCCCTTGGCGTGGACGACGCGGAAATAGAGGTTGGGCCGGTCGAAACCGCCGATAAAAATGCGTTCCTTTTGAAGGCCTAAGAGGGACATCATGTCGTGCTTGACCTTTTCCGTCGCCGTCGCCGTAAAAGCCCCGACGACAGGCCGCTTGGGAAGGGCTGCAATCCAGTCGCGAACGGCGCAGTAACTGGGCCTAAAATCATGGCCCCACTGAGAGACACAGTGGGCTTCGTCGATGATGAACATGGAAATGGGCAGGGTCTGCATAAAAGCCGTAAAGAACTGATTCTCGAGTCTTTCCGGCGAGATATAGACCAGTTTGATGCGGCCGGCGCGGATGGCGGCAAAGCGAGCCTTCACCTCTTCAAAGGTACACTGGCTGTTGATATATGTCGCCGGTATTTCCTGATTGACCAGACTGTCTACCTGGTCTTTCATCAGGGAAATAAGGGGGGAAATGACTAAGGTCACGCCGGGCATCATCAGGGCCGGAAGCTGGAAGCAGATCGACTTCCCCGCCCCTGTCGGCATGATTGCCAGGCAATCGCGGCCGTCGAGCAGGGTCTGAATGACTTCGTGCTGGCCCGGCCGGAATGACGAATAGCCAAAATACTGTTTTAACAATGATTCAATTTGAAGCATGAAACAAGGCATCCTTCCTTGAGTGAACGTACAAAGGGAGCTGCCGCAAAGCGACAGCTCCCTTATATCATATCATTTTTAGGCTTATTTTGCCAATTCTTCTTTCAGTACTTCAGCTAAGCGTTTGATACCTTCTACGATGCGTTCTTCCGGCATGTTGGAGTAGTTGAGGCGGAAGTGGTTCGCATTGCCGCCATGCGGGTAGAACGGACCGCCCGGCACGTAGGCAACGTTTTTCGCTAGGACTTTAGGCATGAGTTCTTTCGCATCCATGCCTTCGGGCAACGTTACCCACGTGAACAGGCCGCCTTCAGGGTATGTAAAGGTGATGCCTTCAGGGAAGTATTCTTTCATCGAATCGCACATGAGATCGCGGCGTTTTTTGTACAATTCTTTGATCTTTGCAACGTGAGCATCGAGATCGTACATATCGATGAAGAAGGAAGTCTGGCGCTGACCGAAGGACGAGGACTGGAGGTCGACGGCCTGTTTCAGCTTAACGACTTTATCAATGATGACCGGATCAGCAACCATCCAAGCAATACGCAGGCCCGGCATGAGGATCTTCGAGAAGGAGCCGAGGAAGATGATGTTGCCCTTGGTATCCATCGATTTGAGGGACGGAACTTTGTCGCCGTCGAAACGGAGTTCGCCATACGGATCATCTTCGAGAACCGGGAAGTCATAGCGGTTGATGATGTCCATGAAAGCTTTGCGGCGTTCCATCGGCCAGGTAATGCCCGTCGGGTTCTGGAATTCAGGAATGACATACATCATGCGGACGCGATCGCCGTATTTTGCCAAGATTTTTTCGAGTTCTTCCGGGATGATGCCTTTGTCGTCCGTCGGAACTTCGACAAATTCAGGACCACAGAGTTTAAAAGCGTTGATAGCGCCGAGGTAGGTCGGGCTTTCTACGAGAACGACGTCACCGGGGTTGAGGAAAATCTGAGCCAAGAGGGACAGACCCTGCTGGGAGCCGGACGTGATGACGATGTTTTCAGGGGTGCAGTCGACCATGAAGGATTTTTTCATGCGGCCTGCGATCTGTTCGCGAAGGGGCGTGTAACCTTCGGTCGTGCCGTACTGCAGGGCTGCCTGGCCTTCTTTGGTCAATACAGCTTCGTCAACTTTTTTGAGATCTTCTGTCGGGAACAGTTCCGGAGCCGGCAGGCCGCCAGCGAAGGAAATAATTTCCGGCATGGTCGTCAGTTTCAAGAGTTCACGGATTTCAGAGGCTTTCAAATTCATAGCTAAGTTGGAAAATTGCATATTCACTCACTCCTTCATAATTGTGCATAGCGCATATCTATGTTTATATAGTATCATTTAAATTACTTTTATGCAATTAAACGTTTATGTCATAGCTACATTCTCATTTATGCAAACCTATAAATTCGTGGGTATTATGGTCAATTACTGATAATACCAAAAGTAAACTCCATAAAATATTAAGTAATTCATGTAAAAAATTTTTAAAAAAAATAAAAAAAGAAAAGACGCCCTCGGGAGAGAGCGTCTCATTTCCTGCAAAGTTTAATTATTTTCCCATCTTTTCTTTCAAAACTTCAGCTAAGCGTTTAATGCCTTCGACGATGCGATCTTCCGGCATATTGGAGTAGTTCAAGCGGAAGTGATTGCCGTTGCCGCCGTTAGGATAGAAGGCTCCGCCCGGGACATAAGCGACTTTCTTTTCGATGACTTCCGGCATGATGGCCTTGGCATCGATGTTTTCGGGAAGGGTAACCCAAGTGAACAAGCCGCCTTCCGGATAGGTAAAGGAAAGGCCCTGAGGGAAGTATTTTTTCATCGAATCGTACATCAAGGTGCGGCGTTTGCCGTAGAGTTCACGAATCTTGGCGACGTGAGCGTCGAGGTCGTACATGTCGATGTAGTACGAAGCCTGGCGCTGAGCAAAGGACGAAGACTGGAGGTCGACGGTCTGTTTCAGCATGACCGCTTTTTCGAGGATATCGTGATGGGCTACCATCCAGCCGATACGAAGGCCCGGCATGAAGATTTTCGAGAAGGAACCGAGGAAGATGACGTTGCCCTTGGTATCCATCGATTTCAAGGTCGGCATGGTCTGGCCTTCATAGCGAAGTTCGCCGTACGGATCGTCTTCGATGACCGGGATATCGTGTTTATTCATGATATCCATGACGGCCTTGCGCCGTTCCAGAGGCCAGGTGATACCCGTCGGGTTCTGGAATTCCGGGATGACGTACATCAGGCGTACGCGGTCACCGTACTTTTCAATGGCCTTTTCCAAGGCTTCCGGTACCATGCCCTTGTCGTCCGTTTCGACTTCGACGAACTGGGGGAAATTGACGGCAAAGGCGGTCGTAGCGCCCATGTAGGTCGGGCTTTCAACGAGGACGACGTCGCCTTCGTTCAAAAAGAGCTGGCCGAGGAGAGACAGGCCCTGCTGAGAGCCGGCGGTAATGATAATGTCTTCATAGGTGCAGTCCGTATTAAAGGACGATTTCATGCGGGCAGCAATCTGTTTGCGCAGCGGAATGTAGCCTTCCGTCGTGCTGTACTGCACGGCCTGACGCCCTTCTTTCTTCAAAATTTCCACGTCCACCTTCATCATTTCGTCAATCGGGAACAGTTCCGGTGCCGGAAGGCCGCCGGCAAAGGAAATAATGTCCGGATTTTCAGTGACTTTCAGGATTTCACGGATGTCAGATGCGTGCAAACTTTTTGCTTCTTCAGAAAACATTACCATAAAACTTCACTCCTATCTATTGACTTGCTTTCGATACGACGTATAACAACCCGTCGTAATGGTTTTTATTATACCACTTCGGAGTGTGTTATTCTACATTTTTTATGAAAAAAACAGGAAAAGTTGCTCGAATTAAGAAATTCGTAAGCAAAACCTTTTCCTGTTAACGATTTTTATTCATTTTTATCAGCTGCAAAGAACTGCTGCGTCGCCTTTTCGTCTTCTTTCATCTGGGCGATGAGGTCGTCTGCCGAGGCAAAGACTTCTTCACCGCGCAGGCGCTTTCGAAAACGCAGGCTGACGTTCTTGCCGTAAAGATCCTTATCCCAGTCGAGGACGTGGGTCTCGATGCGGCGGTACTGGTTCTCAAAGGTCGGGTTGTCGCCGATGTTGGTCATGGCCGGGTGCCCTTCCCCATCCCACCACAGTTCGGTCACATAGACGCCATCCGGCGGAATGGCCATGTTGATAGGAATGAGCATATTGGCCGTAGCAAAGCCGATGGTCCGGCCGCGATGGTCACCGGGTACGATGGTCCCGGTCAAGGCAAAGGGGCGGCCCAGAAGGTTTTCAGCCGTCTCCATGTGGCCCATTTGGATGAGCCGGCGGATGACGGTGCTGCTAATGGGCGTCGTACCTCCCGGCCGTTCGAGAAGATCCAAGGCTTCAACGGGAATAGCGTAGTCCGCCATGAAGGCTTTCATCGTGTCCGTATTGCCGGCCGCCTTAGCTCCGTACGTAAAGTTGGAGCCGACGACGATGACCGACGGATGAATATAAGTCACGAGATTTTGGCAGAATTCCTCCGGCGATTCGCGAAGTAAGGCTTCGCTCATGGGCAGGAGGACCAAGCCGTCGATGCCGACGGCTTCGATATATTCTGCTTTTTGGCCGATGGTGGCCAGGCGCAAGGGTTCTTTTTCCGGGCACAAGACCGACATGGGATGCGCCGTGAAGGTGACCACCATGGTTTTCACACCGCCGGCAGCAGCCCGCTGGATGGCCGTCTTCATGACCATCTGATGGCCTTTATGGATGCCGTCAAAGGTCCCAAGGGCCACGACGGCGCCCGTAAAGCCGGTTATTTCCTGAAAGGAGTGGAATATTTCCATCGTTAGTTACCTCACAATCCGTCTGCAAACATCTTATGGGGACGCAGGATATGGTGCTGTTCATCGTAGCGGACGATGCCCATCAATCGCCCGTCAGGGCCATAGACACGCAGCACGTCTCCATCAGTGAGGTTGGGCCCGGCAAAGGGCACAGGCCGCCCCTGAAGGAGAAAATCACACTGCTTGGTCGAACAATTGGCCCGCCTTATATCGTGAATGGCCATGTCGGCCGGAAGGACATAAGACGCAGGATCTTGTTCCAACATTTCCAAGGTCGCTGCTTCTTCAATGGTAAACAGACCGGCCCGGGTTCGGACGAGATAGGTCATGCAGGCACAGGTGCCGAGAGCGGTCCCCAAATCGCGGATAAGGGAACGGACATAGGTTCCCTTGGAGCAGGTCACGGCAAAAGTTCCCCGCCGACCGTCGAAGGACAGGAGTTCCAGACTGTGAATCGTCACCTGCCGCACAGGCAAGGTGAAATCCCGGTCCTGGCGGGCCAATTTATAGGCCTTGACGCCGTTGACATTGATGGCCGAATACTTCGACGGCGCTTGGTCGATATCGCCGCAGAAAGAGGCCAAGGCGCGGCGCAGGTCATCTTCGCTAAGTTTCGGAACGGGAGCCCTTTCAACGACGTTTCCTGTACTGTCTTCGGTATCCGTTTCCAGTCCCAAGACGAATTCGGCATGGTAGGACTTGACGTCACTGTCGCCGTATTCGATGAGCCGCGTCGCCTGACCGGCATAGACCGGCAGGACACCGGCTGCCAAGGGGTCGAGGGTACCGGCATGACCCATCTTCTTCATGCCGTAAATGCGCCGCAGACAGCCGATGACGTCATGACTCGACATGCCCGTCGGCTTGAGTACATTAATGATTCCATGTATCATAAGCGCTTTTCAATTTCCTTAACGATAAGGGCTTTTGTTTCATCTAAAGGCTTTTCAATGGTACAGCCGGCAGCCCGGATGTGACCGCCGCCGCCGAAAGAAGCGGCCACAGCATTGACGTCGATGCCTTTCGAGCGCAGGCTGACCCGAGTTTCTTGAGGGCCGATATATTTTACCGTAAAGGCCACTTCAGACCCTTTGACACGGCGGGCATAGTCGATATAGATGCCCGTGTGCTCGCCGATGACGGAAAGGAGTTCCGGCGTGTAGGACAGGCAGGAAATGCGGCCGTCGGCAAAGAGTTCCAGCTGATCCAAAACCTTCGACAAGGCCCGGAGCTTGTTGAGCGACCGAGCGTCGAGATGGTCTGAAATGACGTCGGGCTGAGCGCCGTTGTCGACCAGGACGGCTGCCATGCGCAGGGTATGGCCCGTCGTGTTGTTGAACTTGAAGAAGCCGCAGTCTGTGGCGATGGCCGTATAGAGGGCATCGGCTATGGCCGGAGACCACGTGATATGCCACTGGTCAAAGAGGCAGGTCAGGATTTCTCCCGTCGCCGCATAGTCTGGCTTAAAATATTCCCACTGGGCAAAATGCTCGTTCGAGACGTGATGATCGAGGTTCAAAACCTTGCCGCAGACGAGGTCGGCTGTCTTACCGATCCGTCCGAGACCGGTCGCATCGAGGACGACCGTCAGCCACGAGGCATCGGTTTTGACCTGGTCGGGCCGGCAAATAGCCGACAAGCCGTCGAGGAAGTTATAGCGGTCGTCAATGTCATCGTCGATGACCATGACGGCATCCTTCCCTTCTGCTTTCAGCCAATGCCACAAAGCCAAGACGCTCCCTAAGGCATCGCCGTCAGGACTGACATGGGCCGTCACCAAAATGTGGTCATAGTGGTGAAGGAGGGTATAGATTTCCTGGGCGGAGCAATTCATGTCATCAGTCCTTCTTTTCAATGTCGTGCAGAATCTTATCGATTTTCATCCCATAGTCAAGAGACGTATCTTCTTTAAATACAATGGACGGCGAATAGCGGATGCCGAGGCGTTTTCCGACTTCCGTCCGAATATAGCCGGTGGCGCGTTTCAAGGCCTCTAAGGTCTTTTTTTTCGCTTCGTCGTCGCCAAAGAGGCTGACGTAAATCGTCGCGTCGCGCAAGTCGCCGGTGATGCGGGCATCGGTAACGGTGACGAAACCGATGCGCGGATCTTTTAATTCATTCAGGAGCATCTTCGATACTTCCTGTTTAATAAATTCCTGGATTTTTCGTACTCGTAATTCTCCCATCGAATGTCCCCTCCTTTATTCGGGTTCGACTTCGACCATTTCGTAGGCTTCGATTTCGTCGCCTTCCTTGATGTCGCGGTACTTTTCAAGGGTAACGCCGCATTCGTAGCCCGAAGCGACTTCCTTGACGTCATCTTTAAAGCGGCGCAGGCCGTCGATTTCGCCTTCGTGAACGACGATGCCGTTACGGATCAGGCGGATCTTAGACGTGCTGGTGATCTTCCCTTCCTTGACATAGGAGCCGCCGACGATGACCTTCGGCGTCGTAATGACTTTACGGACTTCGGC
Source organism: Megasphaera sp. DISK 18 (assembly GCF_001682955.1). Taxonomy (NCBI): domain Bacteria; kingdom Bacillati; phylum Bacillota; class Negativicutes; order Veillonellales; family Veillonellaceae; genus Megasphaera; species Megasphaera sp. DISK 18. Next base: position 64,001 of record NZ_LUGJ01000018.1, on the reverse strand, counting down.
ACGGCCGATAATCTTTTCTTCGTATTTCTTTTCGAGCATGCCCTTGATAGCCGCTTCGACGTCGTTAATGGCGTCGTAAATGACGCGGTACATCCGCATGTCGACCTTTTCGTGTTCGGCCATTTTACGGGCAGCCGCATCGGGACGGACGTTAAAGCCGATGATGAGGGCGTTCGAAGCCGAAGCCAGCATGATATCCGATTCGTTGATGGCGCCGACGCCGGAGTGGACGATGGCAATGCGGACTTCGTCGCTCTTGATGCCCATTAAGGACTGGCTGAGCGCTTCGACGGAACCTTGGACGTCGCCTTTGATGATAAGCGGCAGTTCCTTCAATTCCCCTTGCTGGATCTGGTTGAACAAGTCGTCGAGGGTAACCTTGGCATTGACGTGGAGTTCGGACGAACGTTTCTTTTCCATTCGTTTTTCGGCAACGGAACGAGCCGTTTTTTCGTCGGTTACGTTCAAGATGTCGCCGGCTTCCGGTACGTCATTGAGGCCGAGGATTTCGACAGGCAGGGACGGTTCAGCTTTCTTGACCCGTTCGCCCCGTTCGTTGTTCATGGCACGAACTTTCCCGAAGGCCGTACCGACGATGATCGTATCGCCGACGCGAAGGGTCCCCTTCTGAATGAGGACGGAGGCAACAGGACCGCGGCCTTTGTCAAGTTTAGCTTCGATGACGACGCCTTGGGCCGGACGGTTCGGGTTCGCTTTAAGATCCTGTACTTCTGCCAAGACGAGGATGTTTTCGAGGAGTTCGTCGAGACCGATTTTCTTATGGGCCGAAACGGGAACCATGATAGTATCGCCGCCCCAGTCTTCACTGATGAGGCCGTATTCGGTCAGCTGCTGCATAACGTGTTCCGGGTTGGCACTTTCTTTATCGATCTTATTGATGGCGACGATGACCGGTACGCCTGCCGATTTGGCATGGTTGATGGATTCAATCGTCTGAGGCATGACGCCGTCGTCTGCAGCGACGACGAGGACGGCAATATCGGTAACCTGAGCGCCGCGGGCACGCATGGCCGTAAAGGCTTCGTGGCCCGGCGTATCCATGAAGGTGATCTTCTTGCCTTCGTAACGGACCTGGTAAGCCCCGATGTGCTGGGTAATGCCGCCGGCTTCGTGGCTGGTAACATTGGTCTGACGGATGGCGTCGAGAAGGCTCGTTTTACCGTGGTCAACGTGACCCATGATGGTGACGACAGGCGGACGGGTTTTCAGGGTTTCCGGGGCATCGATGATTTCTTCGATTTCCGTCGGATCTTCCGGCGGAGCTTCCATGGTAACGGTGACGCCGAATTCATCGGCAATCAAAGAGGCCGTATCAAAGTCGAGTTCCTGGTTGATCGTCGCCATGATACCTCCCATGAGGAGCTTCTTCATGACTTCACCGACATCGCGGCCCAGCCGTTCTGCGAAATCTTTAACGATGATCGTTTCCGGCAGTTCAACCGACGTCGGATAGTTCTTCTTCGGCATTTCAGCCGCGACAGGAGCCTGATTTTTCTGATTCCGCTTGTTTTTATGCTTGCCCTTGTTTAATACGTTGGACAAGAGCGTATGCGGACGGCTGCCGCCGTTATTGCGGTTGTTGCGGTTCTGCTGGCCGCCGCGGCGATTGTTGTTCTTATTGTTGCCGCCGCTGCGGTTAGCGCCTTCGTTTCCGCCCTGCTGGGAGTTGCCGAAGTAGCGGGTACGTTTCGTATCGCCGCCCTGACGGTTCTGCTGGCCGCCTTTATTGCCGCTCTGATGCTGGCGGGAAGCACCCTGCTTTTGACCGGCCTGGGCATTTTTAGCGTTATGGCCCTGTTGACCTTGCTGCCCCTGTTGGCGTTTGGCATTCTGGTTCTGGGTATTCTGCGTTCCCTGATTGTTCTGGCTGTTCTGTCTGCGCGGGTTGCTCTGTTTTCTGTTTTTATTCTGTCGGCTCGTTTCGTTCACTGTTCGGCTATTTCCTTCCCCTGTCGTTTTATGTTCCTGTTTCTTTTCCGTTTTTCTTTCCGGTCTGCTTTCCGGCTTCCTTTCCGGTTTGCGGTCTGCCTTGGCATCTCCCTTGGGACCCTTTTTAAAGGCTGCGTCGAGGATGCCCTTCATCTTATCATCGATGCTGGTAAAATTACCGGCTTTAATCTGATGATCTTCTAACGTCTTTCTAACGATTGTCGTAGAAACGCCGTATTCTTTCGCGACTTCGTATAATCGTTTCGTCATCTAGTTACCCCCTTCTATATATCACGCTTCGCTTTCTCTATGGCTGCCGCAAATCCTTTATCGTCGACCAGAACGATGACGTTCTGGGCTTTGCCGACAGCGCTTCCTAATTCATCTTTTGTATATGTATCAATGACGGCGATCCCTTTTCTTTCGGCCAGGCGGCGGTATTTGGTGACGTTGTCATTGCCGCCGTCGGCTGCGAGAAACAGTAAAGGTACGCTCTTTTTTTTCAATGTTTTCTGTGCGGCTCCATCACCGCAGACGGTCTTACCGGCCCGGCAGGCAAGGCCTAAGAGATTGAGGATTTTGTCGCTCACAACAGGTCCTTTCTCAATGCTTCATAAATATCATTCGATACCTTGGTCTTTAACGACCGCTCCAGGCGATGCTCTTTATACGCTTTTTCGAGGCATTCGCTGTCCGGGCAAAGATAGACGCCGCGGCCGGACTTCTTACCGGTCTTGTCGATTTCGACCGTACCTTCCGGCGTGCGGACGACGCGGATCATCTCTTTCTTGCTCTTGAGTTCCTGACAGCCGGCACAGACGCGCATCGGAGTTTTTCGGGTCTTCATCGTTTATTCTCCTTCCGTCGGTACGGTCGTATCGTCATCTGAAGGCAGGGCCATTTCGCTGAGGACGTCCAAGTCGTCGGCTTCTGCCGTTTCCGGAGCCTCTTCGTCGAAAGATTCAGCTGCCTGGCTTTCGCTCTTGATGTCGATTTTCCAGTTAGTCAATTTTGCTGCCAAACGGGCATTTTGACCGGCTTTGCCGATAGCCAGGGACAATTGATAGTCGGGAACGACGACGCCCGAAGATTTTTCAGCTTCGTCGACGGTAACCGAAATGACCTGAGCCGGGCTGAGGGCATTGGCAATATAGACGGCCGGATCTTCATCCCATTTGACGATGTCGATCTTTTCGTTCTGCAATTCCGAAACGATGTTTTGGACGCGAACGCCTTTAGGACCGACACAGGCGCCGACGGAATCTACGTTTTCATCACGGGAATAGACGGCGACTTTAGAACGGCGGCCCGGTTCGCGGGCTACGGATTTCAGTTCGACGACGCCTTCGTAAATCTCCGGTACTTCCAATTCAAAGAGGCGCTTGAGCAGGCCCGGATGGGTCCGGGATACGAGGATCTGAGCGCCTTTCGTCGTCTTGCGAACTTCGACGACGTAGCATTTGATGCGCTGGCCTACGGTGTAGGTTTCCGTCGGAATCTGTTCCGACGCCGGCAGGATGGCTTCGGCTTTCCCGAGATCGACATAGACGCTCTTATTTTCGATACGCTGGATGATCCCCGTAATGATGTCATCCATGCGGTCGGAAAATTCATCATAGACGATATTGCGTTCGGCTTCACGCAGGCGCTGAATCATGACTTGTTTGGCAGCCTGGGCGGCGATGCGGCCGAAGTTGGCCGGTGTGACATCGACGTTGACGATGTCGCCGACTTCATAGCCGGGATCGATGAGCCGTGCCTTATCGAGAGAAATTTCGATATTTTCATCTTCGACGTCATCGACGACGGTCTTGGCAGCCCGGATCTGGTAATCCCCGGTCGTGCGGTCCAAGGTAACTTCTGCCGTCGGATTGGCATCGGGCTCCTTTTTGTAAGCCGTAATCAAGACGGCTTCCAGAGAGTCGCAGATGACATCCGAAGATACGCCTTTCTCTTTGGATAAGTAAGCAATAGCATTGAGCAATTCTTTATTCACGGTAATAACCTCCACTAAAAATCAATATGCAAACGGACTTGCGATATTTCTTTCCTGTCTATCTCGTGTTCCTCCCCATCGATCAGAACGACGAGCTTATCGTCTGCCGTCTTTTTGACCAGTTCAGCCGTCACATCCTTGACGCCGTTCCAAGCTTTGAAAAAATGAATATCAACCGATCGGCCGGCATAGCGGATAAAGTCTTTATCCTTCCGCAAGATGCGGTCCAGTCCGGGCGACGATACTTCGAGGAGATAATTTTCGCGAATCGGATCCTTTTCATCGAGGACCCGGCTCAGTTTTTCACTGACAGCCTGGCAGTCTTCCAGGTCGACGCCGCCTTCTTTATCGATAAACACGCGCAAGTACCAGTCCCGCTCACGCACGTATTCGACATCGACTAACTCGATATCAGATCCCGCAATAATCGTTTCTACTTCTTTAGCAATCAAATCTTCAATGTGTTCACGTCTCATCGTATTCACCAGCCTGTCCTCAAAAAATTTCTGTTAGGTAAAAGTTAAGAGTGGGCTCTCACCCACTCTTCGCATCGAAACATCTAAATTACTTTTAGTATACCACTGTCTGGTCATTCTGACAACGACTTGTCCCGGTCGGCACCGATATCATCGAGGACCGGAAGTAACCGCTTGCGCAAGGCAGCTTCCAATTCCCGCAAAGTCGACGTATCGAAGTCGTGGACCAGATTGGGGAAGTTCTGCACCCGCCGTTCGGCAAAGAAATCGTCGCGCAAGACGTTGTACATCAAGGACAGTCCGCTTCGCGATGCCTTATCGTAATAGGACAAGATCATATAAGAGCCGTTGATGATGCGAACGGCCTCGTCCGGCTTGATAAGCCGCCGAAACCCGTCATACGATTCAGGCAGAAAGTCATCCCAGGAAAGGTCGGGCAGTCCCTTGTTTTTCAGAATGACACCGAAGTTTTTCCTGCGTTCCACATAGGAATCATGAATGATCCGGGCCAACCGCTCTTCCACCATTTTACGAAAGGCGTCGAAGGACCCGGTGATAAATTCGATAAGGGCAAATTCCAACATGCCGATATCGACCCGAACGGCGTATTCTTCCGATTCGGGATTGAAGATAGCCCGCACAGTCCAGCCGTTCTCCTTATTTTCATAAGTGAACAGGCGATATTCGACGGGGTTGCCGTCTTTTTCAACCATGCGATATTCTTCCAATAACTGAAAATCTCCCACCGTAAGTGGGAGAACAGTCATGATATTCCATTGTTTGAGTGTTTCAATCAATGTGTTATCCATAGTAATGAATGGTGCGGTTGGCGGGAGTTGAACCCGCACGATCGAAGATCACTGCCGCCTGAAGACAGCGCGTCTGCCATTCCGCCACAACCGCATAACTTAAAAATCATAAAGCTGCTTGTAGTGCTTTTCGTTCAACAAAACTATTCTAACATATTCCCGCGTTTCTGAAAAGGGTATTTTTTCAATTTCTTGAAAATCTTTTGTCCAGCCATATTCCCGGACCCAAGAATCGACGTGTCCCCGACCAGCATTATACGCAGCCAGAGCCAGTATTTGATTCCCATCATACTCTTTCAAAAGATAAGCGAGATACCATGTTCCCAGCCTTATGTTGGTACGGACGTCACTGAGTTTATCCGGCGTGTAGTCAGTCATTCCCATCTCATCGGCAATCCATTGGGCCGTATCGGGCATGACCTGCATCAGGCCATGGGCACCAGGTTGAGACGAAGCCCGTTCGTCGAATTTGCTCTCAACTAAGATGACGGAAGCCACCAGGGCCGGGTCGATCTTGGTTTCATAAGCATACTGCCGAACGAGATAATCGTACTGAAGGGGGTAGACGAACTTGCGCATGACATCGTCTTTCCATGAATAGAAATACGATGCCGAAAAGAAAAGCAACAGTGCTGCTATAATGATTGTCCCTTTGGTACTTCCCTTTTTTCTCACGTCTTTTCCCTACATTTCAATGCGGTCCATCAAGTCCTGCCAAGCGGCTTTCACTTGTGCCCGCGTCGCTTCAGGCGACCCGTTATTATCGATGACAACCTGTGCCAAAGACCGTTTCTCGTCGATGGGAAGTTGGGCGTGAATCCGCGCCAACGCCTCTTCTTCCGAATACCCGTTGCGCTTCATCAGCCGCAAAAGCTGAGTCTTCGGATCGACGTATACGAGCCATGTTTCGTCAACGTAAGAATTGTATTTTATCTCATAAAGTAAAGGCATGTCAAGAAAGATGACCGGATTTTTTTTATCTTCTTCGATTTTTCGGATTTCTCGTTCGATGCCGTCATGGATGAGGGGAAACAGCAGGCCTTCAAGCTGCGCCTTTTTCTCCTTATCTTGAAAGACCAAACTGCCGATATAGGCCCGGTCCATAGAACCGTCTTCACAAAGAGCCTTAGGCCCAAAAGCAGCGGCAACGGCGGCAAGGCCCTTCGTCCCCGGCAGGACAACGTCGTGGGCGATGACGTCGCAATCGACGATGCCGGCACCATACTCTCTGAGCATGGTCACAACGGTACTCTTCCCCGACGCAATGCCGCCGGTCAATCCGATATGAAGCATAAAAATCTCTCCCTCTCCGTGCAATATACCTCTATTATACTGGCAGAATGATTTCCTGTCCAACGTCCTTTTGTTTCTATCCAAAAAAAGCACAGCTCCCGAAAGAACTGTGCTTTATCAAACGTCGGATATGATGTTTTTGACCTTATAAATGAATCTTAGAGGCACATTTCGTAAATCTTTACGATATCATCCGGCGTGAGGTCAATGAAGCCGTGGAGGGTTCCACCAAGTTGTTTGCAGGCGTTTTCGGCCATATCACGGAAGTGTTTGTCGTCGATGCCGAGGTCAGACAGGCGGCTGTCGAGACCTAAGGTCTTAAAGAAGAAGTCCGACAAGGCTTCGATAGCCTTTTCAGCCCCTTCTCGATCGGACAGGCTGTCGTCGAGGCCGAAGACGTTGGTCCCTAAGCGCTTGATCTGCCAAGCATTGTCATCGTTCATGACGTATTTGAGCCAACGCGGGATGAGGATGGCCAGGCCGTGACCATGGGTAATGTCATAGACGGCGGAGAGTTCGTGTTCCATGCGGTGACACGACGTCATCTGAGAAACGCCGCCGGCCAAAAAACCGTTGAGGGCCCACGTCGAGGCCCACATGAGGTTAGCCCGGGCTTCGTAGTTATCCGGTTCCTTGAGGGCAACGGGGGCAAAGTTGACGACCGTCTTCAAGACTTCGTCCTGGACGCGGTAGATCATGTCCATGCGAGGCTGCCGCGAAAAATACACCATATCAAAGATATGGGCCATAATGTCGACACTGCCCGACGCCGTCTGGTACGCCGGCACGCTGAAGGTGTTGGTCGGGTCGAGGAAGGATACAGCAGGCTGGACAGCCGGCGAAAAGTACGGCAGCTTATCCTTGGTGTCGACGTTGCTGATGACGGCGCCGGCATTCATTTCCGACCCCGTAGCCGCGATGGTCAGGACCGTCATGAGGGGCAGTGCCTTCGGGCTTACGACCTTCTTCATGACCAAATCCCAGCAGTCGTCCGTCGCAGCGGCCACCGTGGCGGCCATGACTTTCGAAGCGTCGATGGTCGAACCGCCGCCAACGGCCAGGATGACGTCAATGCCTTCTTCCCGGCAAATCTTGACGCCTTTATTGACCGTCGTATGGCGCGGATTCGGTTCGACACCGCCCAGTTCGGAAATGGTCATGCCGGCTTTGGTCAAAACATCGAGGACCTTGTCGTAAAGGCCGATGCGTTTAATGGATCCGCCGCCATAGACGAGAAGGACTTTTTTGCCAAAAGCCGCCGCTTCTTCACCGAGGTGGGTTAATTGATCTTTTCCAAAGTAAATTTTTGTTTTATTTTGAAATACGAAATCGTTCATCATAAAACTCCCTTCTTAAAGAATGATTCTATAATGTATGTATTTCGCCGTCTTCAGCAGAATCCCTTTTTCGAAATCTTAATACATCCCTTTCCTATACGGCAATGCAAAACAGGCCGCAAAAAAGCACGACCGTCTGCCAAGCAGCCGTGCTTTGATATCAGGCTTTACTGAAAAAATATCAGTGTGTCTCTTTCAAATACTGCAAATCACCGAACCAGTACGAAGCCGTCGTACCGCCGTCGATGAGGATGTCGCTGCCGGAGATGAAACGGCCTTTGTGGCTCATGAGAAATTCCGCCAAGTCACCGATTTCATCGGGCGTACCGGCGCGGCCGGTCGGGCTGAGGGACAGCATCTTGCGGTAGCCGTCTTTGCGCGGACCGTTCAGTTCGTCCTTAGCCAGGGGCGTCATGACGATGCCCGGACTGATAGAATTGACCGTCGCGCCTCGTTTCCCCCAGTTCGTGGCTTCGGCCATGACCCGCAGGACGTTGCAGCGCTTCGAATACTGATAGGCCTTCAAGGTGTCTTTGATGGATTTGAGAAAGGGCAGGCCCAACAATTCTTCCGTCGGCGTCATAGCCAGTTGATCCGTTTCTTCCTGAGACAAGGCGCCCAATCGATGGCCGGACTGGGACGAAATGATGATACCCGAACCGCCGGCTTCGATGACCTTGCCGAATTCTTCCAGCAGGACCGCCGTGCCGTAGAGGTCTACGTTTAAGATTGTTTCGATTGATGCCTGAGACGGCGATACGCCGGCGGCATTGATGAGAAACTTAATAGCGCCGAACTGCTTGGCATGATCGATGAGGGCCAAAATGGACGATCGCGACGAAATGTCAACGGCCAGAGTGCTCGTTTTAAAGCCTGTATTTTCTAAAACCGCAGCCGCCCGGTCAGCATGTCCCTGATTCACATCGGCCAAGACGAGGTGGCGGCCGCTTCCGACGCGGCGGGCAATGGCCTGGCCGATCTGGCCGGAACCGACTAAGACGACGACTTCTTTTTCATTTGCATTCATGAGAATTACCTCCTATATATAAAACGTACGCATAATAAGCAATGGATTCTGTCAGGGCTCTTGTCCCTGTTGACAACCATATTCTACCGAAATCATCTATTTATAACAATTCGAATTTCAAAGGCTTCTCATTAGTTTTACTTATGGCAAATCTCACGGTATAATAACAGTATCGATTCGGAAGGGAGTGATAAATTTATGCTGTTTCGCCAAATGAAATACTTTATCGCCGTCGTCGACGCCAAGAGCTTCACCGAAGCCTCGTATGCCTTGGAAATTTCACAGTCTGCCGTATCCCAGCAGATCAAGGCCCTCGAAGAAGACCTTGGCGTGCCCTTGTTGATACGTCACAATCGGAGATTTGCCCTGACACCGGCCGGCGAGTATTTCTACCGTCACGGAAAAGAATTGCTTCAGGAAATCGAAGCGTTCAAGGCGGAAACCCGCAGACAGGGCGAAGATAAAGAACTGCAGCTTTCCATCGGTTATCTGAACAACTACGTCGGCAGCGAACTCTATGAAACGATTGCCGCTTTTTCCTCTTATTACCCGGAAGTGACGATCCATATCTTCAACGGGACCCACGAATCCCTGTATCAGGAACTGCGTACGCGCAGGGCCGATTTGGTTCTCAACGACCAGCGCCGGGCCTTTTCCGATTTATACGAAAACGACATCCTCACGACGGGCACGGTCTATGCCGAGATATCGCGTCAGAATCCTCGAAGTCAGGAGGAATTTCTCGCCTTGGAAGACTTGAAACGCTTTCCCTGCATCTTGGTCACGGCAGAAGATCACGAACAGTCGGAAGCCGCCTATTACACCGATACCCTCGGCTTTGCCGACAACTTCATCTTTGCCCGGACGATGGAAGAAGCAAGACTTCTCGTCGCCAGCAACCGCGGCTATCTGCCCCTGGAAAGTTTTTCGCCGACACCGCCGTCAGGTACGGCTTCGCGTTGTCTGCCCATCTATCAAGGCAATAAGCCCATGATGCGCCATTACTGCCTCTTCTGGCTCAAAGACAACAGCACGTACTACGTCGAAGAATTTTCCCGCCTGCTCCACAACCGGATCGACAAATATAAAAACCGGTAAATCACCAAGATATACGTAAAGTTATCATTCCATTTAACATTTGTTTAGGCTGTCCGTGTACCATAAAGTATCATTACCATTAGGAGGGATCTTATGCTTTCTGCCTTACGGCACCACCGGCGCCTGGTATTCGTTTTTTTCCTGCTGGCCGCCGCCTTTCTCTACTTCGCCCACATCGGCTCGTACCACCTCATCGAACTCGACGAGGGCCGCTACCATCGTATTCCCATGGAAATGGTCCTGTCCGGCGACTACCTGACACCCCATTTCGATTACATGCCTTACTTTGAAAAACCGATCTTCCAGTATTGGGTAACGGCCCTGGCTATGAAGCTCTTTGGCTTTAAGGAATTTACAGGCCGCGTCCTGCCGGCCTTGACCGGTTTTGGAAACGTCATCTTAGCCTACGTCCTGGGCCGAACCATGTACAACGGACGAACGGGCCTCATGGGCGCCATCATATTGGCTACGTCGGCCCTGCAGCTCATCGTCGCCTCTATCGGCGTCCTCGACATGGCCCTGACCTTTTTCGTCGACGCCTGCCTGGTCACCTTTTATCTCTTTGAAAGGACGGAAAAGAAGAAGTATCTCCTTCTCTTCTATGCTTTCATGGGTCTTGGCATGCTGACCAAGGGGCTCATTGCCATCGCCTTTCCCGTAGGCATCCTCTTTTGGTATGCCCTTTGCACGCGGCGGCCGCGACTCTTCTTGAAACTGTTCTACGTGCCCGGAATCCTGCTCTTCCTGGCGATTTCCGTCCCTTGGTACTACCTCGTGTCCCAAGCCAATCCGGATTTCTTTTATTTCTTCTTCATCCGCGAGCACTTCCTGCGTTTTGCCACCAAGATGCACGAACGCTTCCATCCTTGGTACTACTTCGTCCCGGTCCTCATTGCCGGTCTCATGCCCTGGACGGGCTTTCTGGCAACCTTTTTCAGTAAAAAAGGCATCTTCCGCGCGCCGGGCACGCTGCGCCACAAGCAGGATCTCATCCTCCTTTCTTTATGGGCCGGCCTGATTTACGTCTTTTACAGCATTTCCGATTCGAAACTGCCGACGTATATCCTGCCCTGCTGGCTGCCCTTATCGGTCTTGATTGCAGCCTCTTTAGAACGGTGCCGCCGCGAAAAATCCTGGCTCGGTCACAGTTTCCTCATCAATTCTCTGCTCTGCCTCCTCTTTACGGCAGCCGGCGTCGTCTACCTCATGCACACCGATTTTCTGACCATTGCCGACTTCTTCAGTCACGGCGGCCTGCTCATCGCCTCCCTCCTCATCGGGACGGCAGCCGCAGCCTGGTCGTGGCATAAGCGGCGCAGCTTCCTTTCGGTGTTCATCATCCTCACCGTCATGGCCTATGGCTTCGGCCTCGGTGCCCATCAGATTCAAGGCCAGATTCACGACCATCAGACGGCTTACAACGTCAGTCAGGACATTAAACAGATGAACGTGCCGGACAGTACGCCCATCATCATGTACGGCTACTTCATCCCGGGCTTGGTCTATTATTTAGACCGCCCCATTGCCACGGGCAATTTCATGGGTGAATTGAATTTCGGCATCCATCACACCGACCGGACAGGCATGTACTATGGCAGCAACGAATTATACGCCCTCTGGAACAGCGATAAGCCGGCCGTCATCGTCGTCGAAAAGAAATATTTAGAAGAAGCCCTGCGCGTCGTCGGCACACCTCCGGCGCGACGCATTACCGACGAAGACTACACGGTTCTTTTAAACGGCCCTGCCGCTCAAGACGCGGCTCGATAAAGAGCGGCATCGCAGCATCGATACTTGAAATGATTCGCTAAAAAACAAGATAGACAAAAAACCAGCACCATGACGACAACCATCGCTATGGTGCTGGTTTTCTTATCGGTGAAAATCCCGAGGCAAGGATTCTATGTCAGTTGTTCTTTGAAAAAATCGGCAACCGCCCGGGCTGCTCCGTCTGTATCGTGACTGAAGACATGATCTTCGCCGTCGATGAGATGGAGTTGGCCATTAAAGTAGATGCGCTGATAACGCTGGCTGTACGTATAGGGGGCAATGACATCACCCGTACCGTGGATCATGTAGGCCGGACCCTGATACTGGGACGCCGTTTCATAAATAGGAAGGGTCTGAGCCGTTTTGACATAGTTGGCTCCGACCTGATAATCCCGCACCTTGATGGTTTCCGGCGGGTTGATAGGATCATAGTGAACGCCGAAAAGCTGGCCGCGAATGGCATCTTCCCGAAGGACGGCGGCCGGCGCCATGAGGGCCAGAGCCTTGACCTTCTGTGTCCCCAATTCACCGGCAGTCATACTGGCAACAACGCCGCCTTGAGAGTGACCGGCCAGGGCGATTCCCGTCACGCCGGGAAGCTTACCGGCATAGTCATAGACGGCTTTGGCGTCTTCAATTTCGTTGAGGACGGTCATATCTTGGAATCGCCCTTCGCTCTTCCCATGACCGTTAAAATCGAAGCGGATGGACGCAATGCCGTCTTTTTCTAAGTCATCGGCGAGCTTCGTCAGAAGGGGCCGCTCCTTATTCCCCATGAAGCCGTGCATGATGATGACTAAAGGATATTCGCTCTTTCCGTCAGGCCGCTGAAGGACAGCCGACAGTTTTCCATGATCGCCGTCAATGGTGACATCTTGGGACTGAGCGGCACCGACACCGGTCCCCATGGTGAAGAGGCCCAAGGTCAGCAAAGAAAGGCCCAACAGTCGTTTAAAATGACGCATAACAAAACCTCCTAACGATGTAACACTACCATCTGATGTTGTATTATCATTGTACCGCCCCACTGTAATCATATCAATAATTACATGTTAAGGATATTGAAATTTCAATGCAAAAAAACGTTCTTCCCACAAAGTACGCACCACACACCCTCAATGCCGTCTGCCGATGGAACCCGCCCCCATACCGCAGCCAACAAAGCGAATTGGAGAATCGATAACAGAATACGCTCAAGAAACAGATCCCGGCATGAAAAAAGAGAGTCGTCTAAAAAGACAACTCTCTTTTGTATGTGAATGACGCCCAGCGTGAAGGTGGCTCCTCACTTTTGGCATGTCGGGCAGTAATGGGTGCCGCGGCCGTTCAGTTTCACGTATTCAATGGTCGTACCACAGACCGTACACGGCGTCCCTTCGCGGCCGTAGACGCGGAGGTTTTCCTGGTTTTGGCCTTCTTTACCGTTGCCGCTGATGAAATTCCGTATCGTCGTACCGCCGTGTGCGAGGCCTTCTTGGAGAACAGCCGTGATAGCCTCATGGAGTTTCACCGCTTCTTTTTTCGTAACCTTACAACCTCGGCGCAAGGGACGGATTCCGGCGCGGAACAGGGCTTCGTCGACGTAAATATTGCCGATGCCGGCCACCTTAGTCTGGTCGAGGAGGACCGTCTTTACCGGCCGGCGCGTTTCCTTTAAGAAACGATACAAGCCCTCTGCTGTAAAAGCCGGACTGATGGCATCGGGGCCGAGGTTATCATAGCCCTTGATGCCCGTCGGTCCTTCTGTCGGTACGAGCCATAAGCAACCCAGGGTACGGATATCGCGGTACAGGAGCCGTCCTTCGGTCAGGGAAAAGACGACGTGAACGGCCCGTCCGGCATACTCTCCCGGCATAGCTTCATAGAGGAGGCTGCCCGTCATCCGAAGGTGCACCAAGACCGACCACGGGCCGCTGCAGCGGAGGAAAAGGTATTTTCCACGGCGGCTGACGCCTTCGATTTCCGTTCCGGTCAGGGCCGAAACGAAATTTTCTGCCGTCGTATTGCGGATAAGCCGCGGCAGGGATACGTCGACGGCGGTGATGACCTTGTGCTGTACCTTCTTTTCGATGAAGGAGCGTATCGTTTCTACTTCCGGCAATTCCGGCATAAACTCACCTACTTCGCTTCTTCCCAGTTGGCGCCGCTGTGAATGTCTACGACGAGGGGAACGGAAAGGTCGACGATGTGTTCCATCGTATCTTTTAAGAGTTTTTCAATTTCCTCTTTTTCGCCAGCCGGCACTTCTAAGACCAGTTCGTCATGGACTTGGACCAAGAGCTTACTTTTCAACTTCCGCTTTTCCAGCTCATCTTGAACGGCGTTCATAGCCAACTTGATGATGTCGGCGGCACTGCCTTGGATGGGCGTGTTCATGGCCGTCCGTTCGGCAAAGGAACGGCGCGTGAAATTCTTGCTGTTGATGTCCGGCAGGGCCCGGCGGCGTCCGAACATGGTGACGGCCATGCCGCTCTGTTTCGCCGATTCGATGAGGCCGTTCATATAATCGTGAATCGTACTGTAGCGGGCAAAGTAGGAATCGATATAATCCTTAGCTTTCTGACGGGAAATAGAAATGTTACGGGCCAGGCCGAAGTCACTGATGCCGTAAATGATGCCGAAGTTGACGGCCTTGGCGTGAGACCGTTCTTCCGGCGTAACTTCATCCCAGGGAATGCCGAAGACTTCCGACGCCGTCCGGCGGTGGATATCCTGCCCTTTCTGGAAGCCGTCGATCATGGTCGGGTCCTGAGAGAGATGAGCTAAGAGGCGCAGCTCAATCTGCGAGTAGTCGCCCGATACGATATAGTCATAGCCCTTTCCGGGGATGAAGATGGACCGTATCTTGCGGCCCTGTTCCGTCCGGATGGGGATATTCTGCAAGTTGGGATCGGAGCTGCTAAGGCGGCCCGTCGACGTCACCATTTGGTTAAAATGGGTGTGGATGCGCCCCGTTTCCGGAGAAATGAGCGGTTCCAACCCGTCGAGATAGGTCGAGATGAGCTTCTTCAAAGCCCGGAAGCGGAGGATCTTATCGATCATCGGGTGCTGATCCATCAGGGCATCGAGGACCGAGCTGTCCGTAGAATAACCGGTCTTGGTCTTTTTAATGACCGGCAGCTTCAATTTTTCAAAGAGGATGACGCCGAGCTGTTTCGGTGAACTGATGTTAAACGTTTCGCCGGCGTCGTCGTAAATAGCTTCTTCCAAGGCATCGGCCTGGGTCGATAACTCGCTCTTCATCGCCATGAGCCGTTCCGTATCGACAGTAAAGCCGTTCATTTCCATGACCGCCAGGGTACGGACCAGAGGTTCTTCGATGGAATCGTAGAGGTCGGTCAAGTCCCCTTCTTTCAGTTGTGCTTCAACTTTCGGCCAAACAGCAAGGGCAAAGGCGGCATCGCTGATCAGCCGCTGCACGTCGTCATCGGCCGGTTCCTGAAGGCTGACGTCGAAGGTTTCTGAAATATAGGTCAGGCCGTAAGACGTCCGCGTCGGATCCAAAAGGTAGGCTGCCAGGATGATGTCCTTTAAAGGCAGTCGACCCGAAGTCACGGCGGAAACGGCCTTGATGAGATTTTTTCCATCAGCCGTAATGACGGCTTTAGCTTCCGGCAACACGGTGAGGTAGGCTGCATAGTCCCCTTGAGGTACGGTAAAAGCCCCCTCTTCCGTCGCCATGGAAAGGCCCGTAATCCCCGGAACGGGCTGATGATCGTCAAATTCGGCGGCAACGGCAACGATGTTCCCCTTCAAGCTTTCCGTCGGCGGCGCATCGACGGCCGTGACTGCAGCTTCTTCGGACTCCGTTCCTGTGCTGAGGTGAGAAAAGCGGTCAAAGGCGGCAAAACGTTCCAAGAGATTGCGGAAGCCCAGGCTTTTAAAGAGTTCAGCTACGTCAGCCTGACGAGGCTGGGGCTGGAACTGGTCGATGGTATAAGTCAGGTCGAGGTCGCAGCGAATGGTCGCCAAATCTTTGGACAAGAGGGCCTTATCCTTATTGTCGGCCAATTTTTCCTGAAGCTTCTTCCCCTTTACCTCGTCGAGGTGTTCATAGACGCCGGCGACGCTGCTGAATTGGGAAATGAGCTTCAAGGCCGTCTTTTCTCCGACGCCGGGGACGCCGGGGATGTTGTCGGCCGTATCGCCCATGAGGGCCTTCATTTCGATGACCTGAGCCGGCGTATAGCCGTATTCCGCTTCCATAACGGCCGGCGTGACGGCCAGCATCTGGGTAATGCCCTTCTTGGTCAGGTAGACTGTAACGTCGTCAGTGACTAACTGGAGGGCATCGCGGTCACCGGTAACGACGTCGACGGCATAGCCTTCAGCGGCCATGTTTTTCGCAAGGGTACCGATGATGTCATCCCCTTCATAGCCTTCCTGTTCGAGGACGGAGATACCCAGGCAGTCGAGGACTTCGCGGATCAAGGCGAACTGAGGGCGCAGGTCGTCGGGCGCTTCCTTACGGGTCGCCTTATAGCCGTCATACAAGTCGTTGCGGAAGGTGTACTTTCCCTTGTCGAAGGCGACGGCGACGTACTGCGGATCGAGTTCGCTGTAAAGCTTCAATAACATATTCAAAAAACCATAGACGGCATTGGTCGGCCGTCCCTGAGGATCACTCAGATGGGGAATGGCAAAAAAAGCCCGATAGAGCAGGCTGCTGCCGTCGATAATGACGATATTCTCTTTCATACTCTAATTGGCCCTTTCTTTAATATATAGTCTAGCGGTGCAGGATGGAGCTCAGGATGCTGTACAGGCAGTAGATGACGAAGATGCCCAGCAAATAAGGCATGGCCATGACGATGAGTCCCAAGGCCCCGATGATGACGGCGACGACGCAGAAGACGATGACGCCGATAGCTAATTTTACGCGCCACGACAGACCGCTGGTCACGATATGGATTCGCTGCTGCTGCGCGTCCTGCTGTTCCCGCATCCGTTCTTCATAGAGGGACTGCTGGTCGTGGACCGTGCCGTC
The DNA here is from genome assembly GCF_001682955.1 of Megasphaera sp. DISK 18. Taxonomy (NCBI): domain Bacteria; kingdom Bacillati; phylum Bacillota; class Negativicutes; order Veillonellales; family Veillonellaceae; genus Megasphaera; species Megasphaera sp. DISK 18. Next base: position 47,258 of record NZ_LUGJ01000018.1, on the reverse strand, counting down.
TTCATCAATGGTCGGTCCGCTGAAGTTATCTCGTTCGTGATTCGAGAGAATTTTGGGATCTTCTGAATTCATAACGTAATACTCCTATCTTTAGTAATTTCTGTTTTTCATACGGCGTTCAATATCGCGTTTGGCTTCTTTTTCAGCCAAGGCCTGGCGTTTATCGTACAGTTTCTTCCCTGTCGCTAAGGCCACGGTTACCTTGACCTTCCCCTTCTTAAAATAGAGGTTGAGGGGAATGAGGGTATAGCCTTTTTCCTGAATCTTGCCCAACAATTTGATGATTTCATACTTGTGGAACAAGAGCTTGCGCGTCCGCAGCGGGTCATGGTTAAAGCGATTTCCCTGTTCGTACGGGCTGATATGCATCCCTAAGAGCAGTACTTCGCCGTTTTCAATGCGGCAGAAGCTGTCTTTCAAATTGACCTTGCCCTGGCGCAGGGATTTGACTTCTGTACCGGTCAGGGCGATGCCGGCTTCATACGTTTCATGAATAAAATAATCGTGACGGGCCTTGCGGTTATCTGAAATATATTTCACACCTTTAGTCGGTGATGTTGACACTAGTGATTCCTCCTACTTCTTACTCTTTTTATTGCGGCGCACTTTGGTATTCTTGCCTTTGCGGTCGTTTTTGCGGCTGTTCTTCTTATCCTTGCGGATTTTCTTATCTTTCTTTTTATCTTTCTTCGAGCCGCCGGCACCGGCGAACCAATTGCGCTTGGTCTTACCTTCCTTGTTGTCGCTGCTCTTTCGTTTATGGCGCCGTTCACTGCTGGCGGCCATCAACTTTTGGACGTCTTCCAGTGATTCATAACGGCCGGGAACGAAGTCGATTTCTCCTTTTTCGACGTTGACCTGAGCCAAGGTAACTTCCATGGCGTCGCCGAGACGATAAATCTTGCCGCCGAACTGACCGCGAAGCGTATAAGACGTTTCGTCGAATTCGTAGGCATCATCGGTCAACAGGGAAATGTGGATCAAACCTTCGATACCGTTTTCGAGGCCCACAAAGAGACCAAAGGACGTGATTCCTGTGACATGGGCTTCGAAGGGCTGGCCGATGAAGGGCAGCATGTACTGGCATTTCTTGAGGTCGTCCGTTTCCCGTTCGGCTTCGACGGCAATGCGTTCCCGCGAGCTGGCCTGGTTGGCGGCCATGGTGTGGAAGGACAAGGACTGCTGGGCTTCTTCTTCCCGCAGTTTGCCGCGGCGCTGATACTGGCGAATGAGGCGGTGGACCATGAGGTCCGGATAGCGGCGGATCGGCGACGTAAAGTGGGTATAGCAGTCCGAGGCCAGGCCGAAATGGCCGGCGTTGGCCGTAGCGTACCGAGCCTGCTGCATAGAGCGCAGGGCGATGGTCTGAACGACGGCGGCTTCATCGGTACCCTTGGTACTTTCCAAGAGTTTTTGGAAATCAGCCGGTTTGACGTGTTCCGAATCGGGTACGGGCAGGTTGAAGCTCGACAGGACAGTGCGCATCATATCCAGCCGTTCCGGTTCGGGAATTTCATGGATTCGGTACACCGACGGGTTATCGCTGTCGCGGAGATAGCAAGAGACGGTTTCGTTGGCAATGAGCATGCTTTCTTCGACGATCTGTTCGGCCAGGGTCCGTTCCCGTTTTTCTAAGCGAAGGGGCACGCCTTCCGGGTCGAGGATGACCTTGTATTCCGGGAAATCAAAGTCGATGGCCCCGCGGCGAAGGCGCATATTCTTTAAGATTGCCGACAGTTCCTGCAAATCCCGGAGCATGGGCATGAAGGGCTGCAAATCCTCAGGGATGATGCCGTCGACCAGGGCTTTTCGGACTTCGACGTAGTTACAGCGGCGCTTGACGCGGATGACAGCCGGTCCGATATCGGATTTGACGACCTTGCCCTTATCATCGATTTCCATGACACAAGTCATAGAATAGCGGTCTTCCCCGGCGTTGAGGCTGCAAATACCGTTGGACAGGACTTCCGGCAGCATAGGGATGACCCGGTCGACGAGGTAGACGCTGGTGCCCCGGTTATAGGCTTCTTCATCGATGGCCGAGTGAGGCCGGACGTAGTAGCTGACGTCGGCAATGTAGACGCCCAGGCGGAAATGGCCGTTGGGCAGTTTTACGACGTCGATGGCATCATCAAGGTCTTTGGCATCTTCACTGTCAATCGTAATGAGCTGGCGGTCGCGGTAGTCGCGGCGGCCGTCTTCGAGGACGACGGTCTGGTCGATGGCATCGGCTTCGGCCGTTACCTCTTCCGGAAAGGCAAAAGGCAGGCCGTGGCTGGCCATGATAACCTTGATGTCGAGGTCGCGGTCGCCGTTATAGCCGAGAACTTCCGTCACTTCCCCTTCGGCCTTGCGATTCCGTGTCGGCCATTTGGTAATCGTCACCAAGACGCGGGCACTACTGCGGGCATTGCCCGTTTTATCGAGAGGAATGTAGATATCTTCACGAATCCGTTCATCATCAGGCTTTACAAAAGCGCTGTGTTTTTCAAGCTGGAAGGTGCCGACTAAGGTCTGGTTGGCTCGTTCGACGATGGAAATGATTTCCCCTTCCTGTTTATGGCGGCCGTTCCCGGCATGGATGATGCGGACCGTGACCTTATCGTTGTTCATGGCCGTGTTGCGGTTCTGCTCGGAAATATAGACGTCCTCCGTCAGATCTTCGCTGATGACAAAACCAAAGGTCGGCGTATATCCCTTATAGATACCGGTAATTTCCTGCGGCGTTTTGGCAGCAATATATCGATCGCCTGTAATTCTCATGAGCTTCTCACTCCTCACCAATTCATCAAATGTTTCAAATACGTCAGCCAGTCTGGCACCGGCAATGCCGAGCTGTTCGGCACAGTCTTCGACGGTCGCCCCTTCGGGGGCCATGGCACTGCATATATTTATTATATCATGAGCCAGCTTTAAATCCATAGTGCTCCTCCCGACATGTCCGCTTATAAAAAAGAGCCGCCGCATATGCGACAGCCCTCATTAGTTTCATTAAAAGGTATGCATCAATCTGCCCAACACGAAGGTACAGACGGCAAACAATACCGATAAGATGATAGTCATTTTGGAAAGCAAGGCATCCATGCCGCGGGCACGACTGCCAAACAGGTCGTCGGCACCGCCGCCAAAGCCTGCACCCATCCCCTGGGTCTTGCTCTTCTGCGCTACGACAACACCGATGATGAGCAGTGCCAAAATGACAACGATGATTTCTAATGCAGTGATCACGTTAATCCTCCTCACACAATGACGCTAACAGTATTATTGTACACTTATTTAGCCTTTCTATCAATAGTTGATTTCGGCTCTTTCTCAATCTTTTCTGTTTCTTCTTCATTGCGTGTTTCCAGATAGTGTTCCAACTTGCGTTTGACCCGTTGGAGGGCATTATCGATGGATTTTACGTGGCGATGGAGTTCCCGTGACATTTCATTATACGATTTCCCGTCTAAATAGGCCGTCAAGACGTTCCATTCCAGATCACTGAGGATTTCGTTCATCTTCATCTCAATGTCGTTGAATTCTTCCCGTCCGATGATGAGCTCTTCCGGGTCGCTGACGCGGATGCCCGACAAGATATCCTGAAGGGTCCGGTCGGAATCTTCGTCATAAATCGGTTTATTGAGGGATACGTAAGAATTGAGAGGTATGTGTTTCTGCCGTGTCGCCGTCTTAATGGCCGTAATGATCTGCCGGGTAATGCACAGTTCGGCAAAGGCCCGGAAAGACGACAATTTATCACCGCGAAAATCCCGCGTCGCCTTATAAAGGCCGATCATTCCTTCCTGGATGATGTCATCCCGGTCGGCACCGACGAGAAAATAGGCGCGAGCCTTCGATTTTACAAAGTTACGGTACTTGTGGACGATATAATCGGTAGCCTGCCCGTCCTTTTCGGACTGGGCAATCCTGACGATTTCTTCATCACTCATGCCTGCAAAGCGGTCATTTTTTTCAGTTGCATGAGACGCTGCCTGCATTATCGTCACCTCACTTATTTGATGGTATTCGCCTGACGCTGGCGCACGACTTCATACATGAGCAGTGCCGCTGCTACGGAGGCGTTTAAAGAATTGACGTGGCCAAACATGGGAATTTGGACCAGGACGTCACAGGTCTCCTTGACCAAATGGGAAATCCCCCGTCCTTCACTTCCGATGACCAGGACGACGGGATCGGTCAAAGAACTGTGGAAGTAATCGGTTTCCCCCTCCATATCGGCGCCGATAACCCAAAACCCCCGTTTTTTGAGTTGTTTCAGCGTCTGGGAAATGTTCCCTATCTGCACCAGCGGCAGGTATTCGATGGCCCCGGCCGACGTCTTGCCCACCGTTTCATTGATCGGTGCGGACCGGCGTTTCGGCAAGAGGACGGCATCGGCACCGGCACATTCGGCGGTCCGGATGATGGCCCCTACGTTGTGGACGTCTTCCAAGCCGTCGAGGAGAACCAAAAAGGGAACCTTGCCCTTTTCATCGGCGGCGATGAGAACATCCGTGAGGTCGGCATATTCAACGGCTTTGGCAAAGGCCACGACGCCTTGGTGACGGTTATCCGGCGCCAGGCGATGGAGGACCTTTAACGGCGTCTCTTCGACGAGGATATCCGCCTCGGCTGCCAAATCGCGAATGCGCTGCAAGGGCTTCGTTTCATTGCCCGAGGCGACGTATATCTTGGTAATGGACCGGCCGGCCTTCAAGGCTTCGGTGACGCTGTTGCGGCCGATGATCAGTGTATCCGAGCTCATTCCTTACCTCCTCTGGTTTGGCTGCAGTAAGCCTTTGTTTCTTCATAAATCTGTTCCATAATCTCAGCCAGCCGTTGTTCCTGTCCGGCCATGACTAAAAAGCCGACTAATGCTTCCAGGGCCGTACTGTCGTGGTATTCGGCAACGGTCGCACTTTTAGGCGCCATAGTATGGGCGTTCCGCGCCCGTTGACAGACGCTTTTTTCTTCTTCCGTAAGGGTATCGCGAAGGCGGCGGTAGACCCAGGCCTGGGCCTTAGCCGACACGAATTCCGCGGCCAGGCCGTGGAGGACCTGTACCTGGGGAATCCCCGTTTCCACCAGGCGCTTGCGAAGGGTCAGGGCATAATAAGCGTCGCCGACAAAGGCCAGGTTGATGGAATCGAGACGGGCGGCATCGCTTTCAGGGACATCGAGGCGCTTACCTTCGGCAAAGGCCTCGTAGGCCCGTTTTTTTAAGGCTTGGAGTTGTTTGAATTTCACTTTTTCCAGCGTGCTCCCTGGGGAGAATCTTCGATGGTGATGCCCAGAGCTGCCAGTTTATTGCGGATGGCGTCGGCCAGGGCAAACTGTTTCTGAACGCGGCATTCCTGACGGATGTCGAGGATGACCTGCATCAAATCGTCGTAGTCCTTGCTGCTGGCATTGGCTTTCTGGCCTTCCCAGCGTTCTTCCAGGATGCCAAGGATATCCGTAAAGGTCTTGAAGATTCGTTTTACTTCCGACATGATCGCCGAATCGACGGGAACGTTGTTGGTGACGACGGCATTTTTATAGATATTGACGTTCTTCGCCAAGTCGAACATGGCAGCACTGGCAAGTGCCGTATTGAAATCGTCGCACATGGCCGTTTCAAAGTCGTCTTCGTCCTTCTTAGCTGCCGCCAAGAGCTGTTCGGCTTCGGTCGATTTGCTGCCGGCCGGCATTTCCATGAGTTCCAAGACGTTGTCGATGGCCGTGCCCAAGCGTTCCAGGCTGCGCGTCATTTCGTCCAGGCGTTCATCGCTGAAGTCCAAGGGGCTGCGATAGTGGTTGGAAATGAGGAAGAAGCGCAGGGCATCGGGGCTGTAATGAGCCAGGACGTCTTTTACCAGGAAGAAGTTATTCAAGGACTTACTCATCTTTTCCGAGTTGATCGTAATGAACCCGTTGTGCAGCCAGTATTTAACCATCGGTTTCTTGCCTGTGTAGGCTTCAGACTGGGCAATTTCATTTTCATGATGCGGGAAAATGAGGTCGCTGCCGCCGCCGTGGAAGTCAAAGGTATCGCCGAGGTACTTATGGCTCATGGCCGAGCATTCGATGTGCCAGCCCGGACGGCCTTTGCCCCAAGGGCTGTCCCATGCCGGTTCGCCCGGTTTAGCACCCTTCCAGAGGGCAAAGTCCATGGGATTATGTTTGCGGTCGTCGACTTCGATGCGGGCGCCGGCTTCCATGTCGTCGAGGCTGCGGCCGCTCAATTCACCGTAGTCGTCAAATTTTTCGACGCTGTAATAGACGTCATTATCGATGACGTAGGCATCGCCCTTATCGACCAGGCCCTTTACCATTTCAATGATGTCATCCATATGTTCCGAAACGCGGGGATACCGGTCAGCCCGACGGATATGGAGCTTATCCATAACATCGAAGTAGGCCGCAATGTAGCGGTTGGAAATCGTATCCCAGCTGACGCCTTCGCCATTGGCGGCGTTGATGATCTTGTCGTCGACGTCGGTGAAATTCTGGATATGCGTAACTTCGTAGCCGAGGTGTTCCAAGTAGCGCTGGATGACGTCCCAGGTTACGAAGGGACGGGCATTCCCCATGTGGGAATGGTTATACGGCGTAATGCCACAGACATACATTTTGACCTGGCCCGGCGTGACGGGAACGAAGGTCTCCTTTTTACGAGTCAGCGTATTGTATACTTTCAGTTCTCTCATACTGTTACCCCCCTGAAAATTAAACCAAAAAAGCCACCATCCCTTATGACAGAGACGGTGGCCCGCGGTTCCACTCTGTTTTTACGGCACAACCGTAATCTTTACTGCGCAGTAATGGGCGCACCCGGACCGGATTACTCCATTCACCCGGCCTGCTCACAAAGGCAGCGTTGCAGTCTTATGACCTGAAAAAGCTCTCAGCCACGGCTTTTTCTCTCTGGCGGATGCCACTGCAACTCATTTTGCTCATCGCAGATGCGTATTCAAACATACTATTTGATACATGTTATTAATTAATATGTACGTATATAGTACCCAATAATCACTTATCTGTCAAGATATAATCATTATTATTTATCAAGGACGGCACTCAGGCGATTCAAAACTTTTTCGCGGCCCATGAGGGCGACGATGACGTTCAAATCGGGACCGTGCATGACGCCCGTAATGGCCACGCGGATCGGCATGTAGACGAATTTGCCCTTCACCTTGAGGCCCTTTTGAATCTTTTTGAACAAGGGCTGTACCGTATCGGCCGTGACTTCATCAAGGGCCGTCAGTTCATCGCGGAACATGGACAGGACGGCCGGGGCCGTTTCTTCGGCGAGGACGGCTGCCGTTTCTTCATTTTCCGGGGCATAGTCTTCGGTGAAGAAAACCTTGGCGGCATCGACGATCTGAGCGCCGTACTGGACGTGTTCGCGCATGGCGGCGCAGACAGCTTTCAGCCAATCGGCTTCGGCCTGATCCGGATTTTCACTGGCATAACCGGCCTTTTGGAGGTGCGGCAGGCACAAGGTATAGAGCTGATCTTCATCGAGTTCTTTCATGTAATGGAAGTTGATCCAGTTCAATTTTTCAATATCGAAGACAGCCGGATTTTTAGCGACGCGGCTCAGGGAGAACTGTTCGTTCAATTCGTCGCGGCTGAAGATTTCCTGGTCGCTGTCCGGCGTCCAACCGAGGAGAGCCAGGAAGTTTACCAGGGCGTCAGGCAGATAGCCCATATCGCGGTACTGCTGTACCGACGTTGCACCGTGGCGCTTACTCATCTTCTTCTTGTCGGCGCCGAGGATCAGCGATACGTGGGCAAACTGCGGGGCTTCAAAGCCAAGCGCTTTATAGATGACCAGCTGACGCGGCGTATTCGACAAGTGTTCTTCAGCACGGATGACATGGGTAATGTGCATCAGGGCATCGTCGAGGACGACACAGTAGTTGTAGACCGGAATGCCGTCGGATTTGACGATGACGAAGTCGCCGACGTTGTTGGAGTCGAAGGATACGTGGCCTCGGACCAGGTCGTCGAGTTCAATGGTTTCATTTTTCGGCGTCTTGATGCGAATGACATGAGGACGGCCTTCTTTTAAATACTGTTCGACCGTTTCTTTCGGAAGATCGGCGCATTTTCCCGAGTATACCGGCGTTTCGCCCTTAGCCAGCTGGGCGTTCTTTTCGGCTTCCAATTCTTCCGGCGTGCAGAAACAGTAATAGGCTTTACCTTCAGCCAAGAGCTTATCCGTATATTTCTGATAAATGTCCAGGCGTTCGGTCTGGCGATACGGGCCGTCGGCACCGCCGACATCGATACCTTCATCCCAGGTAATGCCCAGCCATTTCAAAGCTTCTTTAATATTTTCTTCCGATTCGGACGTCGAACGTTTGCGGTCCGTATCTTCGATGCGGACGACGAACTTGCCGTTCGTGTGTTTAGCGACAAGGTAGTTGAACAGTGCCGAACGGGCGCCGCCGATATGGAACGGTCCCGTCGGGCTCGGAGCAAAACGAACGCGTACTTCCTGTGACATAAAAAATTCCTCCTAAATACATACTTATAGGTACGATTGATAGCTTAGGATCATGGCCGCCGCTTGAGCTGCCATGCCTTCTTCCCGGCCGACGAATCCTAATTTTTCGGTCGTCGTCGCTTTGACGGAAACGGCCGACTTAGAAATCCGCAGGGCCTCGGCAATATTTTCAATCATCTGCGGCACAAAGGGTTTGATTTTAGGCTGCTGTGCCAACAGCGTTACGTCAAGATTGACGATGCGGCAGCACTTTTCCTGCAAGAGATGGCGGACCTTAGAGAGCAGCACCAGGCTGGAAATGTCTTTAAAGGTCTCATCCGTATCGGGAAAATAGGTCCCGATATCACGAAGCCCTGCCGCGCCTAATAAGGCATCCATGACGGCGTGAATAAGGACGTCGGCATCGGAGTGGCCTTCAAGGCCCCGATCAAAGGGAATCTCGACGCCGCCGAGAATGAGCGGCCGCCCTTCGATCAGGCGGTGGACATCGTAACCGGTGCCGATGCGCTGGACCTCCCTCCCTTTCAAATACAGGGACAGGATGGGAATGTCGTCGCGGGTCGTCACCTTACGGTTCTTATCGCTGCCTTCAAGGATGACGACGGGTACGCCCATGGCCTCGACGAGGGACGAGTCGTCCGTCGCCTTGAGTCCTTTCAGCCGCGCCTGTTTATGGGCTTCCATCAATAAGTCCCGATGGAAGATCTGCGGCGTCTGAGCCGCCACTAAGCGGCTGCGGTTCAGCGTATGGAGCCGGCCGTCGTCACCGCGGACTTTAATGGTATCCTTTAAGGGAATCCCGTAGATGGCGGCCCGAGCCGTTTCCATCATGACCGCTCCCTGATCATACCAATCAGGCGGCGCAAAGGGACGGGCTCCGTCGTGGACCATGACGACGTCCATATCGGAGCCGACGGCCAAGAGCCCGTTATACACCGAATCCTCTCGTTCCGCCCCGCCTAAAGTATAGCGCACAGGCTGAATGGGATGGAGATCATCGACGATACGGCGAATCTCCTTGGTATCGATGCGGGAATGGACGATGACCACTTCATGGACCGAGCGGGCTGCAAAGATGTTCCGCAGGGTATGGGTCAGGACAGGCTCGCCGCACAGCGGATAAAAGAGCTTATTCCGCTCGTAACCGAAGCGGCTCCCTGTACCGGCCGCTACCACGATGACAGATACTTTCACACATTTCACCTACTCATTTGCGATTTTTACGAATATCATGCGACCGGCAGACGTCTGCAGGACAGACGTAACCGTAACCGGCATATTCGAGCCGATATATTTCTGACCGTCTTCGACGACGATCATCGTACCGTCGTCGAGGTAAGCAACACCTTGGTTTTCTTCCTTGCCAGCCTTGACGATGAGGACATTCATCTGCTCACCGGGAACGCGGGCCGGTTTCAACGCGTTGGCTAAATCGTTGATGTTGAGGACAGCGACGCCTTGAAGGCCGGCGACCTTATTCAAGTTATAGTCGTTGGTGACGACCTTGGCATTGATTTTTCGGCCCAGGCGGACGAGTTTGGAGTCGACACCCTGAACATCGTCAAAATCGTCATTGATGATGCGTACTTCGACGTAGTTGTCTTCCTGCATCTGCTTTAAGATATCGAGGCCGCGGCGTCCCTTATTGCGCTTCAATAAGTCCGACGAATCGGCAATAAGCTGGAGCTCTTCCAAAACGAAGACCGGCACCAAGAGCGGTCCTTCAAGAAAACCGGTACTGCAGATTTCGGCGATGCGGCCGTCGATGATGGCACTCGTATCGAGGAGCTTCCCGGAAAATTCCAGTTCCCTGCGCTTGTGCTCCTTGTTCGGACGACCCAGACGCAGGTTGCCGACGAGGGCAATGATTTCACTCTTCTTGCGGACGGCAATGCTCATGCCGGCGTACCCAAAGACGATATTGAATACAATCGGTCCGTAAGCGCCAATAATCGGCAGTCGAGCGAAGGCCAATCCAATTAAATTTGCAATGATAAGTCCAAAAAGCAAACCTAACGTCCCGACGATGATATCCTGGCTTTCAAAATCATTAAGACCCAATTCGATACGATGAATGGCTGCCCAAATGAGGCGCAGCGCAAAAGGCGAAATGCCGTAGCCCACGAGGGCCCCGAGAATGATACCGACAATATAAGTCATGACGGCCATGATGGTCGTCCCAAAAATACTGCCGTGGAAAAATTCGCCTTCGATTTCCGCACTGATAAACGGCGTCCCGATAAGCTGGTCGGCAATCATGACAAAAATGACGACCATGATCAGGATGATGACGCCTTTCATGATATTATCAGCTACAATGCGGGCATTAAACTTCTTCGGTTTTCGTTCTTTATAGTCTGAACCCGTTTTATCTTCCATACGTAAAAAGACACCTCTCTCTCCACATCTCAACTGTAACTACACTAGTTTACCACATTTCCGGACAATGTACCACAATTGCCCCGTAAAGTTTTTGGTTCTGAAGGCAGGCGGCACCTGGCTCGACCGTTCCGCTGCCTTCAAAGGTTAAAAGGTAACGCCAAAAATGCCATGACGACCCGTTCATGACATTTCAGCAACAGACAATTATTCACAAAGATAGGCGTAGAGTTTCTCTTCGACAGGCTTATCGATGACAAATCGAAAATTGACGATGGGCAGCTGCACGCCGGCATCGTTGGCAATGGTCGTCTCTATGGGATCGCCGAGAACCCTTAAATCGCCGATATAGTAGAAGTTTGACCCTTCGGCATCGCTCTTTTTCACGAACAGCAGCTTCCGCGTACGGCTGTCCTGAATGGCCGGAATCTGGGAAGAGGTCAGGCGAACGCGGGCCCGGGTCATCCAACTGAACTCCTGGGGGGATATGAATCGGTCTTCATACTTCGTATTGGCTGAAATATCGTCACACTTTTCATAAGTAACGAAGATGGGACACGTGTGTCCGACGATTTGATAGCCGTTCAGCGTCCCTTCGCGGTTCGTATCGTAATTGAGAATGCGCGATACGTCTTTTCGGGAATAGCGTCCATAGCGTACAAAACCGCTGACGATATCGGGATCGTCTTGAATATACAGGGATTCAAAGCGATACGTCCCGTAATCGAGGACATCCTGGACATAGGCCTTAAATTCGGCGTTCTGTTTCAAGGATTCAAAATACGGCGTCGACTGATAGACATGGTTTTCAAAAGAAAGGAGGGACAAACCTCCGTATTTCTGCTGCGCCTTTTTGCCAAAAAATTGCAGACTTAATACCCGGGCAGCATGGTCCATCGTTTCCGTCGAAGGCAGGAATCCGTACAATCGCTCCATCTCTGCCGCAAGGTCCGCCGTCGACCACGACGGTTCGGCCAGGACATGACGAAGGATCAAGATTTCTTCGATGCGCTTCCCATTTGAAAGTTCTAGGCTCATCAGCTTCAGCACGGCCCGATGGGCGTCATTCAGCGTCGACGGCTGCGGCTCCATATACTGGGAAAATTCATAGAAGGACTCTTTTTTGGCAATGAACAGCATCGGATCCTTATCGCCAAAACGGACGAAATCCATCATCATGGGCTGCCTGCCCAAACGGCATTTCATGTCGCGATAGGCGTTTTTCAAGTCGTCTAAATCGGCTAAAGCCTTCTTTTTGTCGATGGCCGCATAGATTCGCTCCTTGGCAATGTCGTCGAAGTGGACCGACGTCGGTCCGGGCAGGAAATTGGTCTGCATCAGACTGCGGACAAAATCCTTATCGTACGTCCGGTCGCCAAAGAGGGCAATGGGCAGGAGAAAGTTATTTTCATAGTTGCCGATGAAGTCGAGGACTTCCAAATAGCGCTTATAGGGATACTTTCGAAGGCCGCGCCCCAGCTGCTGGACGAAGACGATGGCCGATGCCGTCGGACGCAGCATGATGACTTGATTGACCTGAGGAATATCGACGCCTTCATTAAGGATATCGCAGGTAAAGATATAATCCAAATAGTCACCGTCTTCTTCGGCCTTGGCTTCTAAATGACCGATGGCGTCCTGCCGTTCACGCTCTGTCGAGGCGCCGGTCAAGGCCACGGCCCGTCGGCCGTGTTTGACAAAAGCAGCCGCCAGGGTTCGCGCTTCTTCGACGCTGCGGCAAAAGACAAGGCCTTTGACGCGGTCCGTATCACTGCCGTAGAGGTCGGCATAATGGAGAATGTGCCGCACCCGTTCTTCACAGGTCAGGGCCGTAAAATCACTGTTGTCATCGAGGACCTCGCCATTGACCGTGATTTCGCTGACACCATGATAATGGAAGGGCACCAGCATATTTTCGGATAAGGCGTCGTGAAGGCGGATCTCATAGGCAATCTGGTGGTGAAACAAGGCGTAAATATCGAAATCATCGGACCGTTCCGGCGTCGCCGTCATGCCCAAGAGGAACTTCGGCTTAAAGTAGTCCAGTACCTTCTGATACGTCGCCGCTCCCCCATGATGGACTTCATCCATGACGATGTAGTCAAAGGCATCGGGAGCAAAGGAATAAAGGATGTCATCGCGGGATAAGGTCTGTATCGTCGCAAAGAGATAAGGCTTGTCGACGTCTTTGTCGTGCCCTGTCAATAGACCCGTGTCGGCCGGATCGACGCCGACTTTGACGTAGCTGGCGCGGGCGCTTTTGACGATGAGCTCGCGATGGACGACGAAGAGGAACCGCCGCGGCCTCAGTTTCATGACATCGAAGGCCGACAGATAGGTCTTGCCGGTCCCCGTCGCCGAAATCAACAGCCCCCGGTCTTCCCCCTGGTCACGAAGCTTCTGAATGCCCGCGAGGGCCGCCTTTTGCATAGCATTGGGCTGAATCTTATGAAACGGCAAATACAAGCCCCTTTTTCTCGGATTCTGGCGTTTATAAATGCTTTGATAGGCCTGGATCCAATCTTCATCGACGACTTCCGCCGTATCCCACAAGGCTTGGAATTCCTCTTGTGTCTGACGGATGAGGGCCCCGTTTTCAGCCGACGTAAAAAAGACGTTCCATTCCTGATTGTGCGTCAAGGCATTGGCCGTCATATTGCTGCTGCCGATGACCATGGTATAGTTTTCGGGCCCGGCCTGAGCGCGGTGAAAGAGGTAGCCTTTGGCATGGAAGGCCCGTTCTTCGGTCACCATCCGCAGTTCGACGTTAGGAAACTTCAGGAGCTCCCGTAAGGCATCGGGCTCGGTAAAATTCAGGTACTGCGAGGCCAGTATCTTCCCTACGGCCCTGTGATTTTCGATGAGGGCATCCTTCAGGCAGGCAATGCCGCTTTTCGTCAGAAAGGCGACAGAAAACAGAAACTGGTCGCAGACGTAGAGCTGCGACAAGATGGTGTCGAGGACCTTTCGTTTCTTTTCTTTATTATTTGTCAGGATTTTCGGCACATAGCGCTGGTCGGCTTCGATGGTATAGTCGATAAAACCTTCGCGCAGGCACTGTTCAAGGGCTCCGTATTCCGCCATGACTATGCCTACTTTCCGGCTAATTTAAGCATGATCGGCACGTCGGCCGGAGCCCAGTCCAAGGTCGGCAAATCTTTTGGCGCCAACCACTTGGCGGCGACGTGTTCTTTTCGGATGAAATCAGGATTATCCAGCCGGCAGTAAAAGGCATGGAGACTGATGGAAAAATCGGGATAGTCGTGATGGACGGTCATATAAAGGTCGTCTTCCTTGACCGATACATGGACGTCCATTTCTTCCCGCAGTTCCCGTTCAATCGCTTCGTGCTTCGCCTCACCGGGCTCGATTTTCCCGCCCGGGAATTCATACTTAAAGCTGACGTAGTCGAACTTCCCCTGTCCCCGTTCCATACAGAGGATCTTTCCGTCGTATTCTAAAATCGCTGCCACCACTTCCAAATGCTTCATCACGCGTCCTTCTTTCCTCGTTTTTCCCTATTTTACCATGGTAAAGGCTTTTTGCCTACTAAAAGGCGCCTTTTCCCGCCAGAATCCGTGTCCACCCTTCTCCATCAGGAAAAGGCTTTTTCAATGGCCTCCCGAAGGGTCGCCACGCCGATAAATCGGCAGTCCGCCGGAAAGGCACCGGGATCGACGTCTTCGAGGTTCCCCTTAGGCATAATAAAGGTGCGAAAGCCCATTTTTGCCGCTTCCTTGACGCGGCGCAGGGCCTGGGGCACGCGGCGAACATCGCCGGTCAGGCCGACTTCTCCCATGACGACGGTCCGGCTGTCCATGGAGATGTCGCGCAGGCTGGAATAGACGGCCAGGAGGACCGGCAGATCGGCTGCCGTTTCCGTCAGGCGCAGGCCACCGACGACGTTGATATAGACGTCCTGACTGCCAAGGGCAGCACCGAGGCGCTTTTCTAGGACGGCCAGGAGGATGATGAGGCGGTTATAATCCATGCCCGACGCCGTCCTCCGGGGAACGGCAAAGACCGAGTGGGCCGTCAGGGCCTGGATTTCCCCCAGCATAGGGCGCATGCCGTCGAGGACGGCGGCAACGGCAGAGCCGGCTTGGTCGGCCGCCCGTTCCGCCAGGAGAAGCTGGGACGGATTTTCCAGTTCCGACAGGCCGCCGCCGGTCATGGTGAACAGGCCCGACTCGTTGGTCGAACCAAAACGGTTCTTAATGCCCCGAAGGATGCGGAACTGGTAGTTGCGTTCCCCTTCAAAATAGAGGACGACGTCGACCATGTGCTCCATCATCCGCGGCCCGGCAATGGCCCCATCTTTGGTGACGTGGCCGATGACGATGACCGGAATGGCTTCACTTTTGGCAAAGGTCATGAGGCGGCTCGTCCCTTCGCGGATCTGGGACAGACTGCCCGGCGTCCCTTCGACGGACTGGCTGTACATGGTCTGAATCGAGTCGACGATGACCAGGGCTGGCCGCCGTTTATGGGCTTCACTTAAGATATTGTCCAAGGACGTATCGGCCTGAATGACGAGGTTCGGCGCTGCAATGCCTAAGCGCTGAGCCCGTAATTTTATTTGACCGGCCGACTCTTCGCCCGAGCCGTAGAGGACGACGCCGCTTTTGGCACAGACGGCCGCCGCCAGTTGGAGGACCAGTGTCGATTTGCCGATGCCCGGATCGCCGCTCAAGAGGATGAGGGCCCCGGGCACGATGCCGCCGCCGAGGACGCGGTCGAGTTCTCCGATGCCCGTTTCGACGCGAGTCATGTCTTCTAAGGCGATGTCCGACAAGGACGTCGCCCGCGACGCCGGTCCGCTGCGGGCCATGCTTTGGGCTGCCTTCGGTGCCTCAGGGACCACCTTTTCTTCTTCCATCGTATTCCACTCGCCGCACTGAGGACAGCGGCCGAGCCAGCGGCTGGAAACGCTGCCGCAGCTGGTACAAACGTAACGAACTTTTGCTTTTGCCATACTTTCTCCTTTGCACTGTGTTTTAGCACAGTTTATAAAAAAAAGGCTTCGCATGACAAGCACTGCCTTCATGCGAAGCCCTTTCATCAATCTGTCGTAAAGACGAGCTTCTTCTTATCTAAACTATCGACGTGAATCGTATTACCGTCTTTGACATCGCCGCTTAAGAGCATTTCCGAAATCGGGTCTTCGACCAGTTTCTGGATAGCTCTCTTTAGCGGACGGGCGCCGTAGGCAAAGTCGGTTCCATCCTGGACGAGGACGTCATCGGCAGCCGTCGTCCAGTTCAGGCCCACACCCTTTTCGCCAAGACGCGTCGTCAGCTCTTTGAGCATGATATCGACGATCTGACGAAGATCGGACTGAGCCAAGGGCTTGAAGACGATCATTTCATCGATACGGTTCAAGAATTCAGGCCGGAAGAAGCGTTTCACGTCCTCAAGAATTGCCTTTCGCGCTTCGTTGAAAGCCTTTTCTTCACTGCCGTCACCGTCACCGCCGGTAGCAAAGCCCATGACCGGACCGGACGGACGGAGATGGGAGGCCCCGAGGTTACTGGTCATGATGATGACCGTATTGCGGAAGTCGACGGTCCGACCTTTCGAATCGGTCAGCCGGCCTTCGTCGAGGACCTGCAGCAAGAGGTTGAAGAAGTCGCTGCTGGCCTTTTCAACTTCGTCGAAGAGGATGACACTGTACGGTTTTTCCCGGACGGCATCGGTCAGTTCGCCCCCTTCTTCATAGCCGACGTAGCCCGGAGGGGCGCCGACCAAGCGGGAGACGCTGTATTTTTCCATGAATTCGCTCATGTCGATGCGGATCATGTTGTCGGGGCTATCGAAGAGTTGGGCCGCTAAGGTACGGGCCAATTCCGTCTTGCCGACACCGGACGGGCCGAGGAACAGGAAGGAACCGATAGGACGGTTGGCATCTTTCAGTCCGGCCCGGGCACGGCGAACGGCTTTCGCTACGGCCGTAACGGCGTCGTCCTGACTGATGACCCGCTTATGCAGCTCTTCTTCCAAGTGGAGCAGGCGCTGCGATTCCGTTTCCGTAATCTGCTGGACGGGAACGCCGGTCCACATGGAAACGACGTCGGCAATGTCGTTTTCGGTCACGACGAGTTTTTCATCGTCATGCTGCTTCTTTTCCTTCTGCAGGGCCGAAATTTCCGAAGCGATTTTTTTGCCGGCATCGCGCAGGGCGGCGCATTTTTCAAAGTCTTCCCCATCGAGGGCGGCTTCTTTTTCCTTCTTGATATCGGCCAGCTTCTGTTCCAAGACCTGCAGTTCATGAGACGGCGCATAGACTTTCATGCGGACCCGTGCCGTCGCTTCGTCCATGACGTCGATAGCCTTATCGGGCAGGTAGCGGTCGGAAATATAGCGGGCCGACAATTTGACGGCAGCCCGTACGGCTTCATCGGTGATACGAGCCTTGTGGAAGGCTTCGTATCGATCGCGCAGGCCGAAGAGGATGGATACGGCGTCGTCTTCATTCGGTTCCCCAACCTGGACGGGCTGGAAACGCCGAGCCAAGGCGGCATCTTTTTCAAAGTGCTTCTTATATTCGTCAGCCGTCGTCGCTCCGATGCACTGCAAATCGCCGCGAGCCAGGGCCGGTTTCAGGATATTGGCGGCATCCATAGCGCCTTCTACGGCACCGGCGCCGATGAGCTGATGGATTTCATCGATGAAGAGGATGATCGTATCGTCGCGGGAAATGGTATCCAAGATGCGTTTGATCCGTTCTTCGAATTCACCGCGGTACTTGGTACCGGCGACGATGCTGGCGAGGTCCAGGGAAAAGACGCGCTTATTTTGCAGGCTGTCCGGGACGTTGCCGGTAATGATACGCTGTGCCAGCCCTTCGGCAATGGCCGTCTTACCGACGCCGGGAGCGCCGATGAGGACCGGATTGTTCTTCGTCCGGCGGCTTAAAATCTGAATGACGCGGCTGATTTCTTGTTCTCGGCCGATGACCGGATCGACCTTATCCTTTTTGGCCCATTCATTGAGGTCGCGGCCGAACTGGGACAAGTCGCTGCCCTTTTTATCTCCGGCGGGCTCACTGCCGGCTGCCTCGCCGTCATTCATGAGCTCGCTCAGGCGCTGGGACACGAGATCCGGGTCGATGTCCATATTTTCGAGGATCTGGACGGCCATGCCCGTTCCTTCGGCCAGGATACCGAACAAGAGGTGTTCGGTTCCGACGTAGTTCTGTTCCAATCGATTGGCTTCACGGACGGCCATTTCCATGACCCGTTTAGTGCGCGGCGTCAGGCGCAGTTTTCCCGTCGTATCGGTGCCCCAACCGACCTGCTGTTCAATGGCACGGGTAACATTCTCTGACGTCAGGCCCAGCTGAGAGAGGATCAGTCCGGCAATGCCGTCTTTATTTAAAACGAGACCGAGCAGGATATGCTCTGTTCCGACGTAGTCATGATGAAATTTCTGTGCCGTATCCTGTGCAAACTGAAGCACGGCTTTGGCATCGTTGGTAAATCTGTTGTTCGCCATGGGAAATCACTTCCTTCTGTACTCACGGAGCACTTGCTGCACCCTTTTGGCACGTTGGTGCTCTAAGTCTTCGCCGCTTAATTCCGAGCCTGCCTGAAGTTGGAGCCAAGCAGGATCCGAAGCGGCCATAATGGCTTCATAAGCCAGAGGCTGTACGGGGATGACCCCCATGTCGATGCCGAAGCGAAGGTCGCTGGCAAAGTTCAGCGTTTCCCGGTCATCGAGGAGCCAGGCCTGACTGAGGGTGCCCCAGGTGCGCAGCCATTTATCTTTCAAGTTATTCTTATTGTGGTCCCAAACCAAGGTGCGGCAGTTCTGTTCTTCCTGCACGATCTGGGTCACGATTTTTCGCAGTTGTTCCATCGTATCGGCTTCAGTCACCCCCAAGGTAATCTGGTTGGTGATCTGGAAAATATTGCCGATGGAGTCGTTCCGTTCCCCGTAGATACCGGAGAAGGTAAATCCAAATTTCGTTGTCCCTTGGACGATGCGGTTAAAGCGCTTCATAAGGACTAAGGCCGGGACGTGGAGGGTCACGCCGACGGTCAGGCCCGTACCGGTCAGGGAGGGACTTGCCGTAAGGTAGCCGAAATCATCACGGAAAGCAAAATCCAAGTGGCTTTCCAAGGCATCGTCGATCTGGGCGGCCTGATCCCAAACGCGCCGCAGGTCAAAGCCCGGGGCGGCAACTTGGATACAGAAATGGTCGTCTTCATTGACCATGATCGACACGGCACCGTCGTCGCGGAGGAGAATCCCCCGATGGTTCGGCCGTTCAATATGGCCGGCCGACGACAGATGCTTGACGGCCAGTACCTCCCGTTCGAGAGGCGACAAGTCTTCAAAAGAAATGAAGCGGTAATGGCCCTGTCCGAGGGTGTTCAGTGTACCGAGCTGTCCTTTGGCTTCGTCGAGGACGGCCGACAGTTCTGTATCCGAGGCTTTATCGGGAAATACATATTTCTTTAAATTTCGATTCAAGCGGACCCGACTGTCGAGGACGATGTCCCGGAATTCACCGGTCCCGTCCTGCCAAGGACAGAGCGGCGCCATGAGCATATCGCGTACCACGGCTTATTCCCCTTTTCCATCAGCCGGAAGCTGGCGTTGGAGCGCCCGGATTTCGTCGCGGACTTTGGCCGCTTCTTCGTAGCGCTCTTCCTGCACGAGCTTTTGCAGGTGCTGGCGCAGGCGCTTGACCTGCGTTGCCGTCCGAAAGACGCCGGTCCCGCGATTCGGCACCTTGCCGACGTGCTTGCTGTGGCCGTGAATGCGCCGCAGGAGAGGCGGAATTTCTTCCTTAAAAGCTTCATAACAATCGGGGCAGCCGAATTTTCCCACATGGTTAAACTCCCCGTAGGTCATGCCGCAGCTGGCACAGCGCGGTTCATCGCCGCTATCTCCCTGATAATCGGGATAAGCCATCTTGCGGAAAAAATCATTATCGATAATATTGACATCTCGCATATTCGAAAAGTTAGACTGTCTCTTGGCACAGGTAGCACACAGGTGAACGTCCGTGCGCTGCCCGTCTTCAATTTTGACGATATGGACAACAGCCTCGCGTTTTTTACAGGCATCACAGAGCATGGCCCTCACGTCCTTTCTATCTTCAATGAAGGTTCAGGTTTTTCAAAATATCGCTGATGACGAGTAAGCGTGAAGCCTCATCATCGATACGGCGATAGAGTGATTCAAAGGTTAAATGGAGGATGACCGCCTCGTTGTTGGTGAGGCTGCGCCTTTTAAGCAGTTCATACAGCAAGGCATCGAGGTCTTCCATGGAAATACTGACGGCCGGCAGGCGTTCGTGAAGCAATACCGGCGTGCGGTCCTCCTTCTTGGGCGTCAGTTTGATGATGCGGACGAATCCGCCGGACCCGCGCCGCGATTCGACCAGATAGCCTCGGTCGTTAGAAAACCGCGTACTCAGCACGTAGCTGATCTGCGACGGTGCACACTGCAGCTCGTCAGCCAATTCATTGCGGCGCAATACGATATCTGAATTATTCTCTTCTAATAATTTATGTAAGATAAACTGTTCGATTTTATCCGCTAATACACTCATCGTAAATCACCTCTTAAAAAAAATCGACGGGTTTAATTTTTCTTTTTGACTTTCGTATAGGTATATTATATTCGTCTTTTTGACTTTACGCAAGAGGTAAGAATGTAAAGAGTTCTCAAATTACGAAAAATAACGGTCTTTTCCCTCGTCAACCCCTCCGATATGGTGTATGATAAATGGATTACAGAAACGAGGTGTTACCATTGAAACAGCGGGGACCCGGTTCCGTTTATTACTACTTTTTAAAAGAAAAGAAATTACTCCTTGTCATCACCGTCAGCGGACTATGCTACAACGTCGGCATGATCGCCGGCCCTTGGTTTGACGGCCAGTTGGCCCAGTCCCTCTACGACATGTTCGGCGGCACCAAAGAGGTATCCGATATGTACTCCCTCTGCCTGATGTACGCCCTGGTCATCATTGCCGTCCAGAGTCTGCGTTACGTAAAGCGGCTGTACGTCCGAAAATTTGCCAACAACGTCAGTCTGACCATGAAGGACCTCCTCTATCAGCAGCTGGTACAGACGCCGACAGCGGCCATGGAGGGTGAACACACGGGAACCTTGATGACCAAGATCATTTCCGACATCGACACCTGTGTCGAAGGGATGCGTAAATTCACGACGGAAATCTTCGACACGGGCGTCGTCATGGTGACCTACCTGATCATGCTCTTGGTGTACGACTGGAAACTGACCCTCTGCGTCCTATTCTTCCCTCCCCTGGCCTATTTTCTGGCCAATCGCCTGCGGCGCCTGGTTGCGGAAACGGCGGCCCGCAGCAAAGAAAGCAGCGGCGCCTTGTCGGGCATCACCCTGGACCGCATCAGCAATGCCCTGACCTACCGCGTCTACGGCGAAGAAGACGTGCAAAATGCCCAGTACGAACGTTACCTGAAAGACTATGAACAGAAGATGATCCTAGCTAATCTCTGGGAAAACACGATGCAGCCTATCTATAAAATCATCGCCATGACCGGCACGATCCTCGTCGTCTGGCTCGGCGGCCGCAACGTCCTCGGAGAGGGTTGGCAAGTGTGGGACATCGCTGCCTTTTCGACGTACCTCTCCTGTTTCGTCAAGATGTCCATCAAGACCTCCCATGCAGCCCGCCTGTTCAATGCCGTCCAGAAGGCCCAGGTGTCGTGGAATCGCATCCAGCCCCGGCTGCGGGCCTCCCATCCTCTGCCGGAACCGGTACCGACCTATCCGCCGGCATCGCTGACGGTCTCCGACCTGTCATTTGCCTATAACCCCGGTGATAAACCCATCTATCACGGCCTGTCCTTTTCGGCGACCCCCGGTGACATCATCGGCATCACCGGCCCCGTAGCCTGCGGCAAATCGACACTGGGCCTTACCTTCCTCGGTGAAAAGCCCCACGGCGGGGAGATTTTCTTCGGTAACCGTCCCTTAGGAAATGGCCAGACCGGTGCAGAAGGCATCGTCGGCTACTGCGGCCACGACAGTGAATTGTTTTCGGCGAGCCTCGAAGAAAACATTCGCTTCGGCCTTCCCGGCGACGTCACCAAAGTCATTGCCGAAGTCTGTATGGATGAAGACTGTAAGACCTTCCCTTTAGGGATTCAGACACCGATCGGCGAAGGAGGTCAGCGCCTCTCCGGCGGTCAACAGGCCCGTATCGCCCTGGCCCGAACCCTTTTCCATCGCCGGCCGCTCATGATTTTCGACGATCCTTTTGCCGCCGTCGACATGGCGACGGAACGAAAAATCTTCGAGCACCTGCGACAATCCTACCGGGACTGTATCATCCTCCTCATTTCTCACCGCCTGTCCCTCTTTTCTGAGCTCGACCAGGTCATTTGGCTCAACTCTGACGGTACGGCCGTGACGGCAGACCACCAAAGCCTGTATGAAACTCATGACGATTATCGGAGGCTCTACCGGATGCAGCAAGCCCAGCGAGGTGACCGCCATGACTAAGATATTTTGGCAAACCGTAAGGTCCAATGTCCGGCTCATCATCGGCCTGTGCCTTTCCATCGCCGCTTCTATCGGCGTCAACGTCGCTCCGCCCCTCATTTTGCAGTACATCGTCGACAGCCTGGCCGGCGGCCATTTTACAGCCCTGCCCTTACTGACGGCAGGCGTCGTCTATTTTGCCGTAAACGCCGGCAGCGGCCTCGTCGACGCCCTGAAAGAAACGTTGATTACCATCTTCGGCCAAAAGATTACCCACAGCCTGCGCACGGCCATGTGCCAAAGGCTCAGCCTCCTGCCGGCTCCTTATTTCGTCAGCCATGAATCGGGAGCCGTCACGTCCCTCTTCGTCAACGACGTCGATACCTTGGAAGACCTCTTTGACTCCGGCGTCGTCAGCATGATTGCCGACGTCCTGAGCCTCTTCAGCATCCTCGTCGTCGTCTTCCACCTCAGTCCCGGCCTGGGAATCTTATTGTGCATCGCCCTGCCCCTCTTGTTTCTCCTGACCCGCTACTTCCAACAGCGCATGCTGAAAGCCCAGCGGGACAACCGCATCGCCATCGGCCGGACGAACGAACTCATCCCGGAAACAGTCCACAACATCCGCACCATCCACACCTGCCAGCAGGAGCGCCACCTGCGGCGCCGGTACGGACAGACGATCAAGGCCAGTTTTTCCGCTATGGAGCGCAGTAATTTCTGCGACGCCATCTACTCGCCCATCGTCATTACCCTGTCGACGCTCATCATCTGCATCATGATGGCCCTCTCGGTCAGCAGCTCCTTCCTGCAGGACCTCTTCGGCATGACCGTCGGTACCGTCGTCGCCCTCATCGCCTATGTCCGCCTCATCTTCTCGCCGATTGAAAGCATCGGCATGGAGATCCAGAATATTCAGTCGGCTATGGCCGGCATCAGCCGCCTGAAAGAATTTTTCGCCCATCCCGTAGAAGAACAAGGATCCACAGCCGATTTGAATTTTACTGCCCCGCCGCTGGTTATCGACGACGTTGCCTTTAGCTACGGCCGTGAAAATGTCTTCCGCCACCTGTCCCTGGCCGTCAAGAAAGGGGAAACGGTCACCATTACGGGCCGCACCGGTTCCGGTAAGAGTACCCTGTTCAAACTCATCCTCGGCCTGTACGCGCCCCAAGAAGGCTCAATCCGCGTCTTCGGCTGCGAGCCTTCTCGCCTGGCTCCGTCCATTCGACGCCAAGTCTTCGGCTACGTCGAACAGCAGTTCCACGACGTCGCCGGTACCATCGAAGACCAAGTAACCCTCAAAGACCCTCGCGTCTCGGAAGAAGCCGTCGAAAAGGCTCTGCGACTCGTCGGCCTATGGGATCTCTGCACTTCCCTCCCCGAGGGACTTCACACGCCCTTCCGACAGGAATATTTCTCCCGCGGCCAACTCCAGCTCCTGTCCATTGCCCGAGCCGTCGTCATGAATCCGCAAGTCCTCTTACTCGATGAAATCACGGCCAATCTCGACGCCTTAACGGAACAACAGGTACTGACAGCCCTTAAGGCGGCCTCCCAAAACCGGACCGTCCTGTCCATTTCTCACCGCCTCTACGAAGCCCAAGGCGGCCGCCTCGTCGTCATGGGCACCGCCCAAAAGGGCCGTCCTTCGTAAGACACTGCCACAAACAACTCCACAGACTCACCTGATAAAGCGCTTCTCCGGATTTTGACCCGTAGGAGCGCTTTTTGCCTCTGCAGCCGCCGGAATCGGACGACGTCAGTAACAAGACGCGCCTTCCCATCCTGGCCAAAGTCTATGAAGCCTTGGAAGAGGCCCGAAAAAAAAGCCAGCTCCCGGAACGTATCAATACGCGGGAACTGGCAGAAGATCTCTGCGTCCTGGAAAAAGGATGCATTTTTGAATAGGCCCTCTCAGACGGCCGTTACCCCTTATGGGATAGAAGCCAAAAGATGCTTTGTGCCGTTTTAAAAGGGATGGCGGCTACTGATTAAAGATGGTCAGTCACCCCTTCGGCGCCTCGATAGGATCGTAATCGGCGGGCTTATCGACGATAGACGCTTCATCGATAGCCGACGGAGCCGGATCAAAACCGTCGCGGAAGAGCTTGCGAATGGCTTCGATATAAGGCGGAACGATCTCATCCATGAGGAGATAGCGCTTGCGGAAGAGGTTGCGCTTCTGCGACTTGATTTCGTCGTACTTACGGCGCTTTTCCTCAATGGGAAGGCGGAAATACCACGATTCGCTTTTATCGGGCACGGCCCCTTCGCCAATCCAAAAATCATTGAAATTGGTCTTCTTGGAGCGATTGCCGCGCAGCATGTGGCTGTTGGTATAGAAGCCGTCGTCAGTGATGACGTACATATCGCGGATGCCCAGGGTCTGGACGAAGATGCGCATCAAATAGAGGATGAAATTCTTAGGCCGGTAGCCAAAGAGCTTCTTGGTCAGGATCTTGGTCGTTTCCAACCCGTGCTTCGAGCCCTGGATGGTACCGATATACATGGACGGCGTACCGTCTCCGTTGTAATCGAAGCGGAAGTTAAAATGGTAGATCATCTGGCCTTCATGATAGAGGTAGAGCGACAAGAACCCTTCTTTTCGCTGGCCCGTATCAAAGATGAGCCGCACTTCAAGGGGCATGGACGGGTCGTCAGACGTCCAGAGCGTATAGCCTTTGCCCCAATAGATTTCGCGGATGACATCATCGGAAAAGAAGGTCCGCAAAATCGTGAAATGATGCTTTAAGGCGTCGAGGCGTTGGCGCATGGTCGAATTTTTGAACAAGAAGACGCGGGTCATGACTTCCTGGAAGTCCGGGTCATGCTGCTCAAAAAAGCCCTGCATGGGCTCATAATGGTCAAAGAAATCGTACAATTCTTCGAACAAGCCCCGATTAGAGACCGCCCTTGCAAAAAAAACGACAGCCCGCTTGTTCTCTTGAAAATTCCGAGGTCCGTATATAAGTCGCGACAAGTGCCAAAAATAGGAAATACTACGCATGAAATTCCTCCTATCAAGTACAATCCAATAGACCTATTATACGGGCAGGCCGGCGGGCTGTCAATTATTCACGTTTTAAAGGAGCTTATAACCGTCTTAAGATATCCGGCGATACGTTGGACAAATCATGAACGCCGGTAATCATCATGGCATCCATGATTTCCCGTTTCAAAGCATCTAAGTAGAGCTTGACGGCTTCAGCCTGGCCGCCGATAGCGGCAATGGCGACAGGACGGCCGACGAGGACGGCATCGGCACCGAGGGCCAACATCTTGAGGACATCTTCCCCATGGCGGACACCGCCGTCGACGAAGATCGTAAGGCGGCCTTTTACGGCCTTGGCGATTTCCGGCAGGACGTCAGCCGTACCGACCATACCGTCGAGGATGCGGCCGCCGTGGTTGCTGACGACGATGCCTTTGGCACCGGCATCGGCACAGGCAACGGCTTCTTCCGGAGACATGATGCCTTTTACGATAAAGGGCAGGGACGTCGATTTGACCAGTTCGGCAATGTCACTGGCACTCTTGGGGCCGACGGGCTGGCCAAAGATATGCATATTGATCAGCGTCGAGGCGTCGATATCGCTGGCAACGGCAAAAGCATGAGCCTGTTCCGCTACTTTAATCTTTTCAATGATCTGGTCGTTACTGCGCGGTTTAATCGTCGGAATGACCGTTTCTTCCCGCTTTTTCGAGGCGACAATACCCGATTCAAACATGTATTCCATGCCGCCGTCACCGGTAAAGCACAGGATTCCGGCATCGAAGGCGCCTTTGGAAACGGATTCGTTATAATCCATTTCAACCGTAGCCGGATCGCCGGGGACCTTGGAATTGAGGATGACGCCGCCGACCGGCGCAACGAGGACGGGCATACTGATTTCTTTACCGAAAATCGTGACGGCCGGATTGGGGTCAAGTTCACTGTCCATACTGCGCATGACCAGGCCATATTCGGCCAAGGCTTCTACGTTGCGCAGGAAGGTTTTCGCCGTCCGCAGGCCGCCAAAGCCGGGAATCATCCCCTTACAGGCCTTGCCGTCGCATTCGGGACAGACGAAACAGCCCTTCATCTTCTTACGAGCGAGTTCGCGAGCTTCTTGTAAATCCATAGAAAAAACCTCCTTAGATTTATAAAATATATAAAAAATTTAAATAAAGGATAAGCAAATATTACAGATTACGCAACTAATCCTTACTTCATTTATACAATAAGCTCCTATGATGAGTGAGGTTCACAATTTCACAATAAGGAGCGTGTATGAGAAATGTTTCTAAAAAGTATTGTTCGTATGACAGCAGCTTTAGTGCTGGCTGCCAGCCTCAGCCCCATCGGAATGGGCACCATCCATGCCGCCGATACCAAAGATTATCAGCGCATTGTCGTCCTCAGTGACGTCCATTACGGCAGTAAGGAAACGAAGAACAAAGCCCTTCGAGCCCAAAAAATGGCCAACAAAGAAAAAGCCGTTCAGGACATTAATTCTTGGAAAGACGTCGATCTCTGCGTTTTCACCGGCGATATGACCCAGTTGGCCGGCAGTAAAGAAGAACATCGTCTGGCCCATGAACTGACCGACAAGGTAACCCATCCCAAGGCCTTTGTTGCTGGCAACCATGAAGTCGTCTACAGTGAAGTACCGGAAGTCGATGGAAAATTACAGCCTGCCGATCCCTATGAACGGATGAGCCACATCGGCCTTTACCAAGAAAGTTACGGCCCCCTCTATTATGCCAAGGACCTGGGAAATTACCTGCTTCTCTTCCTGTCGCCTGACGAAATCGAAGGCCATATCAATGCCAGCGGCAAACCCTATGCAGTTGAACTGTCACAGGCAGAGCTAACCTGGCTGAAAGCGGAACTCTCGGCCAATAAGAATAAGCCGACTCTGATTTTCTGCCACACGCCGCTGAATGGGACGATTCTCCCGGACAACAGTGAAAACCAGGCCCGCAACTTCACGGCACCGGTACAGGACATCCACGACATCTTAGTCAAGAATCCTCAGGTCCTCGTTTGGGCCTCGGGCCACACCCATACGCCGCCGACGGATCCGAGCTTCAATAATCCCATCAACCAGTATGCCGACACACAGGTTTTAGATGTCTATAATCCGGCTTGGGAAGGTGACGAAATTTGGACCAATTCTTTCTATCTCTATCCCGATAAAATCGTGATTCGGACCTACAGCCACAAGAATCAGCAGTGGCTGCCCCAATTCGACCGCACGATCATGCTTCCGTCGGGCTTGAAAGCCGCTAAACCGGCAGCGTAAGAGCTTAACGGGTAAAGATTTTATTAGAAGCCCGATCCTTATAATGCTGTTCCAGCATGCGGACATGAGACAAGAAGGCCGGATCGTCAAAATACTTGGCCCCATAGGGACAAGTATGGACGCAGCGCTGACACTTGATGCAGATGCCCGTTACCCGGTCCGGCCGTTCCTTATCGATGGAACCCATGGGACACTGGCGGGCACAGAGGCCGCAGGACGTGCATTTTTCCATATCCGTCTTAGGGACGGCCTTTAAGAATTTCGCCGGCTGCCCGTCTTCCCCTTTGGGAATATAGTAAGGTGCTTTCGCATCGCCGTCAACGGCCAAGGAATTGGTCGGACAGTCTTCCCCTTGAAGGCTTTCGATGACGCGGCCGGCCAAGCTCCTGACGTCAGCCAGGTCATCCTCATCGGGACGGCCTGAGGCCAGTATCTTAGAAAAGGCATGCTGGGCGACAAAGGCACCGGCACCGACGAGGTTGAAATCGTTTTCTTCCAGAATGGCACAGAGTTCGGCCAGAGAATTGTCAAAGGAACGGTTGCCGTAGGTCACCATGGCGACAGCCGGCGTTCCTTTTCCGAATAATTTTTCTCTGTACGTCGGCATGATTTTATTGGGAAGCTTTCCGGCATAGGTCGGCCCGCCGACGACGACGAGATCCTGTGCAGAAAAGTGATACTCTCCTTGGCGCTCAGCCGGAAGGTCGAAAGACACCGTCTCAAGGGGCACCTGAAGAGCCTTGGCAATCTCGCCGGCCAGACAGTCGACGACGGCCTTCGTATGGCCGGTCGGGCTGAAATACACAGAATAAACTTGCTGAATCTTCACATAAAATCCCTCCCAACACGAGGAACGATAAGTTGTATACCTCCATTATATAGAAAACAGGCGCTAAAGTCACTGACTGCGCCTGTTTTCTTTTTATTTTTTGTGGTACAATCAAATCCGTGATTGACGACGAATGAAGGAGGTGTCTCATGAAAAAGAAAGTATATGCCGTCCGCAACGGCCGCAAGACGGGATTATTCATGTCCTGGGATGACTGCAAAAAACAAGTCGATGCCTTCCCGGGGGCTCGCTATAAAAGTTTTACCGACGCCGACGAAGCCTGGAAATGGCTGAACGGTGAAGACGTGGTCTCGGTCCGAAAACCGGTGCAATCAAAGGATCCGACCTTAAGACCGACGACAGCATCCCTGCCTTCCGATGAGGACCAGGATTTTGTCATCTACACCGACGGGTCCTGCCTGCGCAACCCCGACGGTCCCGGCGGCTGGGCCGTTGTCGCCCGCAACGTAGCCACAGGCGAAGTAACCGAACTCTCGGACGGCCATCCGTCGACGACGAATAACCGCATGGAGCTCCAGGCGGCCATCATGGCCCTGCGCTTTGCGCCGGAAGGCACGAAAGTCGCCCTTTATACGGACAGTCAGTACCTGAAAAACGGCATCACCAAGTGGATGTTCAATTGGAAGCGCCGCGGCTGGAAAAAGGCTGACGGTCAGCCCGTCTTAAACCAAGGTCAATGGATGGAACTGGACAAGCTCTACGGATCTCATACAGTCACCTTCCACTGGGTCAAAGGTCACGTCGGTGTCGCCTTAAATGAACGCTGCGACCAACTGGCCAAGGCCGAAGCGATGAAATATCGATGAGACGTCAGCTTACGGCACGGATGAGGTTAAAGACCTGCTGAGCTGTGCGGGTCATGTTTCCCATAGCTGTATCGCGGTCCATGGCTTCCTTCAAGGGCATGGCCTTGTCGACGATGGAAAAGAAGGCATCGATGCCCTGCCGGTTACACTCGCCGGCATCTTCCGTCGTGCAGCCGGCCAGGGCGATGACCTTAGCCCCGTACTGTTTGGCAAGCTTGGCCACACCGATTGGGGCCTTGCCCATGGCCGTCTGGGCATCGAGGCGGCCTTCGCCGGTGATGACATAATCGGCATCGGCGACGACATCGGCTAATTTAATGGAATCGAGTACGATTTGGATGCCTGAACGAAGGCTGCCTTTCAGATACGCCAAAAAGGCAAAGCCCAGTCCGCCGGCCGCTCCGGCACCGGAGGCCTGACTGTAGTCTTGACCCAAATAAGCCTTGGTGACGGCTGCAAAAGAACGGCTGGCATCGTCAAGGGTTTTAACGTCGTCCGGCGAGGCCCCTTTCTGAGGCCCGAAGACGGCAGCCGCCCCCAACTTACCGTACAAAGGATTGGTTACGTCACAGGCGACATCGAAGGTACATTCTTTTAAGGCCGGCAGAACATGACTATCGTCGACGGAGGCGATGTCGCCTACGGCAAGACCGCCGGTCCCGACGATTTGTCCTTCTTTATCACGAAAGACATAGCCTAAAGCCTGGAGCATGCCGACGCCGCAGTCACTGGTCGCACTGCCACCAAGGCCGATGATGAAGTGGCGGATGCCTCCTTCCATGGCTTTGGCCATGACCTGACCGACACCGTAGGTCGTCGTATAGAGAGGATTGCGCAGCTCTTCCGGCACTAGGCCGAGACCGGCAGCACCGGCCATTTCGATGACCGCCGTCCCCGTATCGGGCAAATATCCGTAAGAACAAGAAACATCGTTTCCCAAAGGACCCTGAACGACGGCGCTGCGAAGCTCTCCATTCATGCCCTCTACCAGGGCTTCGACGGTTCCTTCTCCCCCGTCGGCCAAGGGTTTAACGACAATCTGTACGGGCTGGCTTCCATAGGCTTTGCGGACGCCGGCTTCGACGGCTCTCCCGGCTTCGACGGACGTCAGACTATTTTTTAACGAATCGATAGCAATGACAACTTTCATATCTTCCACTCCTTTATACACTATGAGTTATCTACATATTTATTGTGCCTCTAGTGTAACAGAGGAGTTTTTTCATTTCTATGTTACCCATACCAAGAAACGCTGCCATTTTTCGGTTTTAGAACCATGGCAGCGTTGCGATATACAGGGTGACGGCATCGCCGAAAGACCGCGGGTCGAGGCCCGTCGTCTCGGCGATTTTTTTCAGCCGATACTGAAGGGTATTCTTATGGATAGAAAGGATGTCTGCCGTCTGCTGAATGGAAAGGTTTTGTCGGTAATAGACCTGCAGCAAATGAATTTCACTGTCCGTAAGGCCCTGGCAGACATCCTGCCGATAGCGGCGCCGAAGGGGCGCGCTCAGGCTCTGCAGTAAGAAGGCCAGTTTCATGTCGTCGGCATGGATGCTGAAGGCCTCTCGGTCGGCCGCGGCCTGAAGGGCTAATTTGGCAAAGCGATACGATTCGTAGACGCGGTGAAAAGGCTCTTCGGTCCCGATACCGACGCGGACAGACGGATAAAACTGCCCCTTCCAGCGAGTCAGCTGCTTATCCCAACGGGGATAGATGTCTCGGGGAATGATGAGCACGAAGCTGTCGGGATAGATATAGGTAAAGAGCGAAATACGGAGTTCCCCGCAAGCCGTCGTCATGGCCTTGCGAAAATCATCGGCCCGGCCGGCTCCATCCTGCCAGCGAAAAACGGCTGCCACATAGAAACTTTCTGTCAATTCGGGGCGTTCGTCGGCCATCTGCTGCATCGTATCCCGGTCATGATAAATGAGGGCCATGACCTGGCGGCTGCGGTACTCCTGTTCACTGAAGGCCTCTTCATTGAGACCGTATTCTTTGAGGAATACTTCACAGATCTTGGTCAGCAAAAAACCATACTGGCTGACGACTTCCGGTTCACCCGTAATACCGATGACGCCGAGGACTTGCCGGTCCATGATAATCGGGTAGTTGACGCCTTTACTGACACCGTCTTCCGGTCGGTTCTCATGAACGGTTTGAACCTGGCGCAGCCTAGCAGCCGCTGCCCCAACTTTATGATACGTACCGATCCGTTTCTCATCGGTACTGGCCATGATGCGGCCATGACGGTCGATAAAATTGATATTCCAGCCGATGACAGCCTTCGCCGAATCGACGATTTGCTGAGCCAATTCATCGGTAATGCGAACCTTCATGTCCCCTCACCTTCTTCCGATACGGCCGGTCAGGACAGGGCTACGTCCATGGCCATCATCACCGTAAAGCCCAGGGCAAAGGACAAGACGCCGATATCGGAGTGCTCGCCGGCCGACATTTCCGGAATCAATTCTTCGACGACGACATAGCACATAGCGCCGGCTGCCAAACTGAGGAGATACGGCAAGACAGGCAGGATAAAAGCCGTCAGGGCGATGGTAATGACAGCTCCGATCGGTTCGACGATACCGGAAAGGACACCGCCGATAAAGGCCTTATGGGATCCCATTCCGGCCGACTTCAAAGGCATGGAAATGATGGCCCCTTCCGGCATATTCTGAAGGGCAATCCCTAAGGACAAGGCCAGGGCTCCGGCGGCACTGATCCCGGTCTGATCGGCGAGGAGCCCGGCATAGACGACGCCGACGGCCATCCCTTCAGGGATGTTGTGCAGGGTGACGGCCAGGACCAGCATCGTCGTCCGCTGCAAATGACTGTGCGGCCCTTCGGCCTCTTCACTGTACATATGAAGATGAGGAACGAGGCGGTCCAAGGCCAAGAGCAGAAAGATACCCAGCCAGAAGCCGACCACAGCCGGCACGAAACCAAAGCGGCCTAAATGGGCCGATTCTTCCATGGCCGGAATGAGGAGACTCCAAATCGAGGCGGCAATCATGACGCCTGAGGCAAAGCCCGTCAAACCACGCTGAACCTGGTGGTTCAATTCCCCCCTCATGGCATAGACGCAGGCGGCCCCTAAGGAGGTCCCGGCAAAAGGAATTAAAATGCCAATAATGGCACTGTTCATTGTACTGTCCATAGTAAAACCCCTTTCATATCCTATATTTTTCCTTTCATTTTACCTATCTGCGGCCCTCCTGTCAATGACCCGAAAGGCGTTTAAAATGGGATTAATCCACAATTTCCAGCCGTTTTCATTTCGCTCGGATCGCGGA
The DNA here is from genome assembly GCF_001682955.1 of Megasphaera sp. DISK 18. Lineage (NCBI taxonomy): Bacteria > Bacillati > Bacillota > Negativicutes > Veillonellales > Veillonellaceae > Megasphaera > Megasphaera sp. DISK 18. The sequence continues at coordinate 14,676 of NZ_LUGJ01000018.1, read as the reverse complement.
AAGGAAATCACAGACGGGACAGCAAAAAAGACTATAATCATCGTGACGGGTGCAACAATAAATTATAGCCTTTCCTGACTTCGATTATATTACGTTGTAAAAACCCAAGTTTCACCATGGATGTAAATCGCTATGGACAAGGGGCTTGAACACTTCGTCTCATAGGCCTGATATCCCTCGTGGGAAGCCATGGTTTTCTATGAAAGCTTGGATTTAGGTTACTCTTCACTGGCTAAGGCGCTGTCGCCTGTAATCTTACCGGGAAGGATCAACGACAGGATCATGCACACTAACGCCGGTACCAGCCAGCCTAAGCCGCTGTCGCCTAAGGGCAGTCCTTGAATCAACGTCCCTGCTGCCTGGACACCGAAGAACTGGTAAGCGATGTCGATGGCCGATACCATGCCGGCCGCCGCTGCGGTGCAGCGCATGCCCAGCTTCGACAGGTTGACGAATTTGTTGAGGATAGTCAGCATGACGACGACGATGGCAATGGGATAGACGAATAACAGCAATGGCAGGGTAATCTGAATGATCTGGTTCAGTCCCAAGTTAGCTAACAGGAAGCTGACGACGCAGATGAGGGTAACGTACTGCTTATAGGACAGGACGGTAAATTCTTCGGCAAAGAAGGTCGAAACGGCGGCGATGAGGCCAACCGTCGTCGTAAAGCAGGTCAAGGTGACCATGACGGCCAGAAAGGCCATGCCGACGGTGCCGAAAATCTGGAACGACGTCTGGGACAGGACGTAAGCGCCGAGGTTGACGCCGGGATCGGAATAGACCGACTGGGGAATGGGAAAATGATTGCCGAGGAGGGCCAGTCCCAAGTATAAGCAGCCCATGAGGACAGCGACGGCGGCGCCGGCCATCCAGACACTGGCCATGTGTTCCTTCTTCGAAGTGAAATGAATCCGCTTCATGGCGCCGATGGCGATGATGCAGAAAGCAAAGGAAGCCAGGGTATCGACGGTGTTGTAGCCTTCGATAAAGCCGGTACCAAAGGCCGAGGCCGCGTATTTCCCCATGGGAACCGCTTCCGACGGCGTCGTATAGGCAATCATGCCGACGATGATGATCAAAATGATCATGACGACGAAGATCGGCGTCAATACCTTACCGACGCGGTCGAGGAGTTTCGACGGCGTAATGGACAACCACCAGCCGCAGGCAAAATACAGGGCCGTGAAGATGGCCAGGGGTATCATGCCGTCACCGGTAATGGGCAGGATGCCGATGGAAAAGGACGTCGCTGCCGTTCTGGGAATGGCCATCAAAGGTCCAATGGCCAAGTACATCAACGTTAAAATAATAAGGGAAAATAAGGGCGAAATCTTACGATTCATTTCGGCTCGGAAGCCTCCGGGATTAAAGGTCCCCATGATGACGGCGACGACGGGCATGCCGATGCCAGATAAGAGGAAGCCGAGGATGGCCGGCGTAAAAGCCTGGCCGGCCTGAAATCCTAAGGACGGCGGGAAAATAAGGTTCCCGGCGCCAAAGAACATACCGAATAATAGCAATCCAACTTGTGCTCCATTTTTGAACATAAACGGGATAACTCCTTTCTGAGTAGACATTATCTCCGTCTATTTTAAAGTTTAAAGCTGGCGCTGTCAATTATAAAGTATGCATCACAAGACCCTTGTTATTTCAGAATTACATTGCCTACCGCCTGGGCGACGAGTGCTTCCCCATTCGGTTCGGAATGGAGCATGTTGAGGTACATACAGGACAGCTGGGCTTCGGCATAATTCTTGAAGTAATTGAAGGCTGCGCCGTTGCTGTCGCTGCCGCTCATGCCGTATTGCTGAACGGCGATTTTCTTTAAGAGGGCTGATGTTTTCTGAGCAGACGGGGAGCTGAGGACCCAATCGTGGTCGCCGAGGTGAACGATATAGCCTTCCTGACGATGCGGTGCCGGAAGACCGTCGCCCATCTTATTGAGGGCGCCGTAGGCAATGGGATCTTTCTGAGCGATGAGGGCCGCCGCTTTGATCCACGATACGACGTCGGCTTCCCCTTTGGCATCGTTCGGTGCGCCGTGAGCACAGGCCTGAGCGACGACTTCTTCCGCCGGCAGGCTGCGGTACATCGATTCGGCAATGGACAGGACGTGATGAGCGCCTTGACCGGCAATGGTGTATTCCTTTAAGGACGAGCCGTCGGCCTGCCACTGGAATACGAAGGGTTTCATGATATCGTGGAGGAGCTGACCGGCTAAGGCAATGTCAGACTTCACACTGTAGCAGAACACTTCTTCATAGGTACGGATGATGCTTTCCGTAATATGGACGTTGGCACTGACGTGGGTGGACAGGCCGCCCGGATAGGGATGGTGGCTGCCGTAGCCGCTGCCCGGTGCCGTCATGAAGGGCTGTACCTTACCCGAGAAGGGCGGCAGCAGATGCTGGACGTCGATTTTTCCGGTATCGATGAGGCCGGCTGCTGCCAGCTTCGAATAGAGCATGCTGATGGACGAAGCCGACGTATATTGCTGCATGAACATCGGCGTCGGATGCTGGATCATGGTCGTTACCGTATCGCGCAGCCAGCCGTCTTTCAGTTGACGAGCCTGTTCCAATATGTAAGAATAATTACGGGTAACCAATTTCGATGCTTTGGCACAGACTTCGGCGTCTTTCGGCAACTGGCTAAACGATACGGGCGTCAATTCCTGTTGGGAAAGGCTCGATCCGGTGCTTTTGGCTGCAGAAAGGTCGGGCATGGAGAATAAGGCCGCACCAATCGCCGTACCTGCAGCCATCTTCAAAAATGTCCGTCGTGAAAAATTATGTTGTTCCATGGTATAATCCCTCCTAAAAGTACAAACTAAGGACAGTATAAGTCCGTTTTGTATAAAAAATGTATATGCTGAGAAAAGATAAAGAAAAAATAAATAGTGAGGGATAATTTTACAAAAAAGCGATTCTTTCTTTACCCAAAGGCCACATTTTTTACCTATACTGATAAAAAAAAGCAAGGAGGTTTTTCTTATGTTTGGTTTAGGTGTTCCTGAATTAGTCCTCATTTTAGTCATCGGTCTGGTCATCTTCGGGCCGGGCAAACTGCCCAGCATCGGCAATGCCCTCGGCAAGAGCCTGAAGGAATTCAAAGAAGCCGTCCACGAACCGGCTGCCGCCAAAGAAGACATCAAAGAAACGGTTTCCGAAGCCGTATCGCCGGCGTCGACTGAAAATCATGGAAAGTAAAGAAGCCGTCATGCCCCTCACGGGGCATCTGTCGGAACTGCGCCGCCGCCTCATCATTTCCATCGCCATGTTGGCCGTCGGCATGATTCTCAGCAACTTTTGGCTCGATGAGATCATGGCCTTTCTGTCAGCGCCGGCAGGAAAGCTCTATTTTATGAAACCGGCCGAAGCCTTTTTCATCTATTTCAAAGTCATGTTAACTGCCGGCGCCATCATCACCGCGCCGGTTCTTTTTTACGAATTTTGGGCCTTTTTGGTCCCGGCCTTTACGACCCACGAAAAGCGCCTGCTCTTCTTTTTAGTGCCGACGTCCTTGAGCCTCTTCCTGTCGGGCATCGCCTTCTCGTGGTTCATCGTCCTCCCCCGGGGCCTCCAGTTTTTCCTCAACTTTTCATCAGATGCCGTCCAGCCCCTGCTCTCCATGGAAAGCTACCTCAATTTTGTCTTCATGCTGGTCCTGCCCTTCGGCCTCATCTTCAACCTGCCCTTGGTGCTCATCGTCTTGGCAAAACTCGGTATCATCAACTCGGACATGCTGGCGAAAAAGCGGAAATACATCATTCTCTTATCCTTCGTAGCCGCTGCCGTCATCACGCCGACGACGGATATTCTATCGCAGTGCCTCTTAGCCATGCCCATGATCGTCCTCTTAGAAATCAGCCGGCTGATCATCAAATACGGCCTGCGGACCTGACAGACTCATACCCCTTCAGACTGCCCTTACGCGGCAGTCTTTTTTTATGGTATACTAAAGGCGAACGTCCGATGGACGAATCCAGATAAAAGAGGCAATCCCATGGAAAAACATTTCGATATCAACGAAGAGGGCTACAGCGTCCGCTGCCGGCTCTTCGTTCACGACAGCCATAAAAACGAACGCACCTTCGACCACGTAGCCATCGTCACCCACGGCTTCGGCAGCAGTAAAGACACGGCCGGCACGGCCCACTTTGCCGAACAGCTGACCTCGAAGTATAAAGATTTTGCCGTCATCGCCTTTGACTGGCCCTGCCACGGTGAAGACGCCCGCAAAAAGCTGGCCGTTCCCGAATGCATGACCTATTTGACCCTGGTCACAAACTACGCCAAAGACACGTTGGGCGCGAAATTCCTGTACAACTATTCCACCAGCTTCGGCGCTTATCTCACCCTGCGCTACATCCTCGAAGTCGGCAATCCTTTTCGAAAAATTGCCCTGCGCAGCCCCGGCGTCAACATGTATGACAGCATGAGCAACCACATCGCCGAAGAAGGCTTCGCCAAGCTCAAAAAGGGTAAGGAAATCCAAGTCGGCTTCGAACGAAAAATGAAAATCGACCAGACCTTCATGGATGATTTAAAGAGTTTTGACGTCAATGACCACGAATACTTCGACGTCGCCGACGACATCCTCATCATCCACGGGACGAAGGATGAAATGATTCCCATCGCCTTATCCCGGCAATTTGCCGAAAATAACGTCATCGAATTCTACCCCGTCGAAGATGCCAACCACCCCTTCCAAAATCCCAATCATATGGCCCTGGCCATCCATAAGATCATCGAATTCTTCCGACCGGAATCGTAATAATCCATCAAAAAAAACGACCTGTTGACGAAAGCATCGTTCTTTCATCAACAGGTCGTTTCGTATATCCTCGTTTTTTTAAAAGGAGCCGCCGCGGCCGCCATGGCCGCCTCCGCCGCCTCCCAGGTTAAAGCTTCCCGGCCCGCTGTCATCGTCATCACGACGGCGAGGTTTGGGAATGCGCTGTACCGTGAGGAATAAGAAGGTATCGGTCTGCTCAGACAACTGGAAGCTGTGCGAATCAAAATAGGTATCGGCAGCCGTTGCCCTTCGGACGTTGCTCATCCGCATGATGAGGTAGCTGCGGAAGATCATGGCAGCCAGCGCGGCCAAAACAGCCGCCGTCGCCAAATCCAGCCATTGATAGGCATCGTCCTTATCATAGGCCTTGCCCTGATCGTTATAATAGGCCAAGAGTTGGCCCGACGAATGGGCATACTCCTCAAAGGCCTCCATGTAATTGCCCTTCTTTAAGAGGGGCAATACGGCATCCTCGATATGCTTCAGCCCGTCCGTGTCGCTGACCTTGTCACGCATGGTCCGGTCCGTCACGATATACCACTGGCGCTGGTCCATGGCCACTACGAAGACCATATTGCCGTTTTTTCCGTCGCCGTACTGCTCGTCGAGGACATGGTCGGCATAGTCACCGATTTTCATGCCGTGAGTCGACGACACGATATAGACGGCCAGGCGCACATCGTAGGTAAGGTTGACGTTCTTTAAGGACCTCTCCAGTTGGCTTTGCTGCGACTTCGTAAGGACGCCGGCCTGATCGACGACATTGGGAACGCCCTCCGCCAGGACCGTCCCCATGAGGATCAAAAAGGATAAGACCAACAGGGCCGTCCGCATGATAGTTTTCAACACAAGACTCCCCCCTTATATCGGCCACGGTTTACCGCCCATGATGGCGTGGACAATCAGATAAAACACCGGCAGGGTAACCAGCATGGCGATCAGAAAGGCCCAATAGGATTTCACCTTATCATAGGGCAGAGAACCGACAAAGCGGCCCGTCTGGCCGTTCATCATAAAGGTATAGGGCTTGTCCTGATAGCGCGTCGTCAAGATCCATACCGGCGCCATGGCGTATTCCACCGAGTCTTCATCCTTATGGACGAAGCCCCCTTCGAAGGAGCGGCGCTGATGATTGACAACGGTATTGCTGAGGAGGTCAAAGGAGCTTTTCTCCAAGCGGGAATCGGCCCGAGGCACGGCGGCTTCGGCATCGACGTCGTACTTATCGGCTAAGCAGCCGGCAAAGTAAGCCGAGTTAAAGGGCACGATGTCGCTGTAGTCAAAGGGCTCGATACTCTCCATATAGAGGTCATTGATTTTCTTACTGCCGTCGACGGGAATCCGGTTGAAAGTCAGCTGACCGGTGCGGTCGCACTGATAGACCCTGGTTTCGACGATGCGTTCATGTTCCGTCTCGAGATACGAATCGTCTTCAGCCCGAAAGGAGGCCGACGCCGTAACCTTGGCATTGAACAGCCAAAAAGGGACGTACATGGGCTGAACGTCTTCGATGCGGTTGTTCACCGTAAAGGCTTTAGGAAGGAGCCAATGGCCCTTATAGAATCGTTTCAAGGCCGCCACGGCTTCATCTTTCGTCTTTTTAAAGGGAATGATGAAGTCGGGCCGCAGCATCCCCGAAAAGCGGCTGGGAATGAGGGTCGGATTGCCGCAGTAGCAGCACTCGGTAGCCATCGTATTGTCATCGCAGACGATTTCAGCCCCGCAAGAAGAGCAAGTATAGCCTTTCAGCCGGGCCGCTTCCTCATCGCTCCATTCGTTGCCGGCCTTTTCGGTCTGCCACTTAGCCTGTCGGGCCGCATCGGCTTCAGCCGCCAATTGTTCCTTTTTCGCGTACAGCCCTTCGAGTACGGCGACATCGAATTTCGTACCGCAGTAGTCACAGGTGACAGTCTGGGCCTCTGGCTTAAATTGAATCGGCGCCCCGCAGTGAGGGCATTTATAACTGACTGACGTATCGGCCATGGGAATCACCTCATTCTTCAGGTTTCTTCGTACCGCAGTTCATGCAGAATTTCCCCGTATTCCCTTGTTGGCCGCAGGACGGGCAGGTCCAGTCCGGCGAAGCTGCCGGTTTCGGCTGGCCGCAGTTGGTGCAGAATTTTCCCGTATTACCGCTGTGACCGCAGGACGGGCAGGTCCAGGAAGCGGGCGCTTCCGGTTTCGCTTTGCCGCAGTTCATGCAGAATTTTCCCGTATTGCCCTGCTGACCGCAGGAGCAAGTCCAGCCCGTCTCCGATGTCGGAGTCGCTGCCGGTGCTTGAGCCTGTTGGCGGGCCGCCAATTCCTGAGCCAAACCGGCACCGGCCTGACCGGCCATATTCATGCCCATATAGCCCATGGCAGCCCCCATGGCGCCTTCGTTTCCGGCTGCCGTCCGCATGGAGTCCGCCGTAGCGTCGACCAAGGTCCCCAGTCCGATATCGGGGCGGCCCATGGTCATGCCCATTTGAGCCTTCTGGATCTTTTCTTCATCTTCTTCATTGGCCTTGACACTGTTCATTCCCATGGAGACGATTTCAATGCCCCGCAAATCGCGCCACTTCGGCGATAATACGTCGTTCAGGGCCTTCGTCAGTTCTTCCGTATGGCCCGGCAGCTGGGAATAATCGATGCGCAGGGCCGACAGTTTGGCAAAGGCCGGTTGGAGTGCCGTAAGCAGTTCCGACTTCAGCTGGCTGTCGAGACGGCTCCGATCGTAAAAGTCGGCTTCGTTGCCGGCAACATTCGTATAGAACAAGATGGGGTTGACCATGCGGTAGCTGTACTCGCCAAAACAGCGCAGGCGCACGAGGAGCGCGAGGCCCGTCGTATCGTCATAGGTCTTAAAAGGTACTTCACTGGGCGTACCGTACTTATTGCCGATAATTTCCTTTAAGTTGAAATAGTAGACCCGTTGGTCCTTTCCGGCATCGCCGCCAAAGGTAAAGCGCTCTTTCATCTGCGACAGGACCTGGTGCAGCATTTCGCCTAAATCACCGGCATAGTCCCCGGAAAAGATAGACGGTTCTGTCGACGTATCGTAGGTATATTCCCCCGATTCGGCACAGACTTCGACGACCTTTCCCGATTCGACGATCATCATGCACTGGCCGTCGTTGACGGCAATGCGCGAGCCGTTGGAAATGATGTTGTCTTCGCCTGACGTGTTGCTGCTGCGGCCGAACCGGCTGATTCGCTTTTGGCCCTTAGCCATCAAAATCGTTTCGTTCAGGCTGTCACAGTAAAAGAACTCTTTCCACTGGTCGCCCAAGACACCGCCTGCGGCGCCGATAGCTGCCTTAATTAAGCCCATAAGAAATACCTCCTACATATATGTGATATTATTTTAAACTACTTTTATGCTTCAGCCAGCGGCGGCTGCCGAAGAGCAGGACCGCCAAAAGACAGACCATCAGACAGACGGCTATCAGGCTGTGGGGGTTAAAATGAATGAGATCGTAGCCCAGCCAGACTTCCATACAGACGGCGAGGATTTTCCCGGCCATAGTAGCCGCGCCGTGTTCGGCAAAACCGATGCGGCTCAGGGCCGCAAAGGCCGTGACGACAAAGTTGGGAGAATAGGGAATGGCCCGAAAGAAGAAGACCAGCTTACAGTCGATTTTTCCGTTGAGCTGCGACAACCAGCGGCTCTTATCGACCAAGGCCTGGGCCTTATGACGAAAGACGTAGCGCATGATGATGAAAGCCAATACGTTGCCGATGACCTGGCCGGCCCAAGAGATGAGAATCCCCGGAACGAGGCCGAAGAGGATGCCGTTGACGGTGACGAACTGGACCGACGGCAAACCGGTCATATTGGTCAGGACGATGAGCAGGATCATGATAAAGACGGCTACGCTGCCAAAGGACGAGATATAATCGGTCAGTCCCGGAATATCATGCTGCAGCGTCAGCTGCCACAGGGTGCTGTAAAAAGACGGCATAAGCCAATGAATGGCCAGACAGATGCCGACCAGCAGTACCAAGGTCAAAGGCTTCATCAAATTGGCAATCATCGTTCGATTCATAACAGGTTCCACTTCCCATAATCATAGATTCACGCTTAATTTCATTTTATAGCAAAGAAGCTAAAGGCACAAGGCAAAAACAGCATTTTCCCGTAAGAGCAGCCGGTTCCCATCGCCCTCGGGGCCAGGAGTCCCTGGAACTTTTTCAAGGATACAGGACGAGGCGAACGTCCATGTCACGGTGGGTTAAAAAGTCACGTACAGCCTTTCGGGCAACGTCTAAGGCTTCTTCCGTGGGATAACCGAAGATGCCTGCTGAAATAAGAGGAAAAGCGATGGACTTACAATTCGCTTCCGCGGCCAAGCCTAAAGCCGTCTCATAACAACTGTACAAGAGTTCCCTTTCGCCTTGCCCTCCTCCCTGCCAAACGGGACCGACCGTATGGATGATGTATCGGGCCTTCAGGCCATAACTCTCAGTAAGGACCGACTGCCCTGTCGGACAAGGGGCCTTGGCCAGACATTCTTTTTGAAGTTCATCAGCCCGCGTCCCGACGGCGCGGAAAATAGCCCCGCAGACGCCGCTTCCGGCCAGCAATTGAGAATTAGCCGCATTGACGATAGCGTCGGTGTCCATGGTAACGATATCGCCATGAACGATTGAAAAAGCCATAGAAATCACTCCTTTTAAAAAGTATCTCCGTACGGAATATTGAACTAAACAAAGAGGACTGCCGCTCGAGCGGCAGTCCTCTCTCATACATGCTCCGGCCGTCGAACTGGCAAGGCTATGTTTACTATCCAACGGTACGGACTAACAATCTTCGTCCCAGGCGTTGATGACGACCGGTTCCGTTTCCAGCATGGCCGCCTGATCCGGGCTGAAGTGGCGGCGGTCGATGACGGCTTCATAGACGTATTCTTTAAAATACTTGGCCGAGCAGACGAAATACCCCTGATCGCCGACGTCTTTGCCCCAGGAATTTTCGATTTTCCAGCGGTCGGCCTTACCGTCGCTATCGAAGTGGACGCCTGTAAGCAGCATGGCGTGCGTCGCCGAACTGCTGCCGTACTGCAGGCGTTCCCCCTTAGGCATGTCTGTCGAAAAACCGCCTAATAAGGCTTCATACTGAACGCTGTCCGGATCCCAGACGCCGTCTTTTCGAGCGCCGAAGGCACCGGCATCGCAGGCAAACCACACGGCCTGGCCGGCTTTGAGCTGTGTGATGCACAAATCTTCCAGCTCTTCTTGGGACAGGTGGAGGGCTTCCATATCGGAGCCGGCCATATTTTCAATGCCGTGGAAGCGGATGAGGCGATGAAGGGGCTTATCCGGCGTCGGTTCGTGGATGACCGGCACGTAATCGCGGAGGGAGATGCCGACGTACTTCTGATAAAATTCCTGAGGCGTCAGATTTCGTTCTTCGTGATAGACCTTGTCCTTGTCGCGATAGGCGAAGTCAAAGGTCCGGACGGGCTGACCGAAGGCGATGCATTCGGCCTTATAGATTTCAGCCAACATTTCCTGTTTACGTCCATAAGGATCTTTTCCGGCCAGGACCAATTCCCGCAGTTCCATGGCGTCTTTTCGCAGGAGGCGGTTCATCATGGCCACGAAGCGATCGGTATGATCCGACTGGTACGATTCGGGCTGGACCTGTTTAGGAACGACGCCGTATTTTTCGATGAGGTCTACGGCTTCCGTCCAGTAGCCGCCGTCGGTCATGCCGCGCAGGACATACTGCATAGCCTGTCCCTTGATCGGTTCATGGGCATTTTCAATGACCATTTCCAAGAAGTTGTTGGCTTTTTCTAATTTGTCATAAAAAGACAAATAATTTTGTGACAGTTCAAAGCTGTCGAGACGGCAGGTTTCAGCCACCTTTTCCCGGAGGATATTGAGGGCCGCAAAGAGCCAGCAGCGCCCCGATTTCTGTTGGGCCGTGATTCCTCGGGTCACGACTTCGACGGAAAAGGCGCCTTTTAATTTCGCCCCCGCTGCAGGAACGTAGGAAAGTTCCGCCATATCGGTCTTAGCCAGGGCCGAATGGAGGACCTGAGCTTCTTTATCGGATGCATAGGCCTGATGAAAGCCTTGCAATACATCTTTCGTAATTTCTTTCATGGTACCTCCTATTTCTGTAACGTATAAGCCCGTTTGGCGATTTCAACGACCGTTTCGCAGGCTTTGACCAAAGACTCAATGGGCAGGTATTCGAAACGACCGTGGAAGTTGGCACCGCCCGTAAAGAGATTGGGGCACGGCAGGCCGCGGAAGGAGAGTTGAGCCCCGTCGGTACCGCCGCGGATGGGAGCCACTTCCGGCGTGACGCCAACGGCTTCCATGGCCGTCTTAGCCAGGTCGACGACGTCCATATGGCCGTCTTCGATTTTTTCCAGCATGTTATAGTAGACGTCCCGTTCTCCGAGGTCCACCGTCCCTTGGCCGTATTTATCGGTAAAGAGAGCAGCCATCTGCCGCAAAAAGGCCTTGCGCTGTTCAAAGCGCGTCCGGTCGTGGTCGCGGATGAGGATGTGCATCGTGCACGTTTCGACGTCGCCGTTCAGTTTATAGACGTGGAAGAAGCCTTCATGGCCTTCGGTGTATTCCGGCTTTTCCCCGGCCGGCAGGAGCTGCTGCCATTCAGTGGCCATGGTCAGGGCGTTTTTCATCTTGCCCTTGGCATCGCCGGTATGGACGCTGCGGCCGTGGAAGGTAATAGTCCAGTTGGCAGCGTTAAAGTTTTCATATTCAAGGCCGCCCAATTCACCGCCGTCGACGGTGTAGGCAAAGTCGGCAGCGAATTTTTCGACATCGAACAAGGCGGCACTGCGGCCCGTTTCTTCGTCCGGCGTAAAGCCGATGCGAATCTTGCCGTGCTTGACGTCCGGATGTTGGATCAAATATTCGACGGCACTGACGATGGCCGTGACGCCGGCCTTGTCATCGGCACCGAGGAGGGTCGTGCCGTCGGTGAACAAGATGTCCTGGCCCTTATATTTGAGGATTTCCGGGAAGGATTCCGTCGAAAAGACGATGTTCTTTTCTTCATTCAAGACGATATCCTTGCCGTCGTAATCATCTTTGCGGACGACTTTGATGTCCTTCCCCGAGGCATCGGGACTGGTATCGACGTGAGAAATGAAGCCGACGACAGGACCGTCGACGCCGTTGGCGGGCAAGGTAGCCATGACGTAGCCGTGTTCATCGATGGAAACATCGGAAAGGCCGAGGCCTTTCAATTCTTCGGCTAAGGCTTTGGAAAAGACGAGCTGACCCGGTGTACTCGGGCAGACGGCGTCATTTTCTTCGTCCGACTGGGTATCAAAAGAGACGTATTTCAAAAAACGATTGATCAATGCATCGCGATGGAGCATGGTAACACTTCCTTTTCTATACTACAATACTACGCCTTAATTATAACAAAAAAGAAGGATCGCTGCATTAAGGCTGTCCAGACCTTTCTGCGCAATCCTTCTCTTCTTACAGGACCTTGACTTGCTGATTCTTTTCGCCGAACTGTTCCATCAAGAGGTGCTTGATGGATTCCCGATCGGTCCCCTTTTCTTCTTCCTGCTTGATTAATTTATAGGCTCCGAATAAGGGCGACGGGCCGATTTCAGAGCTGAAGAAGCCGATGCCCTGGTTCCAGGCAATGAGCTCGAAGACGTCATCCAAGGCCCGAGAGTCGATGCCGTGGATATAGGCCTTGACCAGTTCCCGCACGGCCTGGCGATGGCGGCCGGCACCGACGGCATTGGCCAGGGACAGCATGAGGCGCATTTCATAGGGCAGGTAATGGCGTTCGTCGTTCCACGTTTCGTCCCAGAATTCGACGGCAATGCGGCCCAAATTCTTATCGATGATGGGGAAATTCAAGAGGGCTGCCGGACCGAAAGGCTTCTTCCCCGATGCCGCCTTGGCTTCACGGCGGTAGAACCAGATGTGGTATTCATGAGGCTGTACTTCTTCGACATGGTATTCAAAGCCCCGGTCGGTCATGGCTTCATAGAGCGGGTACGGTTCAAAACTCTGGATGAGGTGCAGTCCGCTGCCGGCTTCAACCTGGTCGGCCTGTTTGAAGAGGCCCTGGGAAAAGTTGCCCTTCGCTTGACGCAAATCGATGACCTTAAACTGTTCTTTTTTATCTTTCCATTCGTTATACATAGGAATACCTCCTGACGCAATCTTTCAGATAGTTCATAAGCTCTTGCTTGATGATCTTATCCTACCAGATTACGTACAGGAGGTATGTTGCTTTTCTAACGCTTTTTGATTTTTATTTTCAGAAATAAAATTTCTGTCGGAGCGAGCTGACCCGAGCGGATGAAAACAGACTTACCCTCAATCTTCCTCCGATTCCATCAGGCCGGCTCGGCTCTTTGCCATTGCCAAGTCGTCCCTCATCCATGTCAGCCAGCGAATATCCTTGCTCAGTCGGTACTGCAGGAGGTATCCTTCGTAAGAGGTCAGCAGCAACCGCGAGGCGCCTTCAGCCTCCCCTTCGGCCATCCCCGATTGACGAAGGACGGTTTGAAACAAGACCCGTATCTTTTCCAGTCCTTGTAAAAAAGCCGCTGCCAAATCCGGTTCGCTGAAGGCGATTTCCATGCCCAGCACCGAAAAGGGACACCCATAAAACCGGCCTTCTTCGGCCTCCTGTATCATAGTCGCTGCGACGCCTCGTATAAAAGGTTCCCAAGCCCCTTCCCGGTCGGCGATTTCTTCCATCATCCCCAAGACCCGTTTTTCATAAAATTCCGCAGCTGCAAAACCGATGTCTTTTTTACGCTTGAAATAAAAATAGAATGAGCCCTTGGTCACCCCGGCGGCCGTCAAAATATCCTGGACGCCCGTTGCCACATAGCCCTTTTCCCAAAACAAGCCGGCAGCCCGGCAGATAATCTTTTCCTTCGTTTCTTCACCTTTAGTCATAACGCGTCCCTCCTCCGCTACTATACAAAAAATAGAGCGGGAATGCAATACAGGTATTGACAAAATAGACTAATCGGTCTATAAATAGACCAAATGGTTTATTTTTTTTATCAGAAAGGAGTCTCCTATGACTACCTCCCCGTCTCTGCTTGCTGAAAAAATCTATCAACAGGCCTTGCTTTCCGGCTACGACGACTGCGGCATCATCGCCATCGACGAGATGGATGAATACCTGGAACGCTTCCAAGAGCGACTGGAAAAGGAACCGACGAGCCACCCCTTTTATGAACGCATCGCACCCGGTATGAAAACGAAACAGCGCTTTCCTTGGGCCAAATCGGTCATCATCTGCACCTGGTGGCTCGGCCGCTACCAGCTTCCCCCTTCCCTCGAAGGAAAATACGCCCGGGCCTTCTTTCTCGCCCCGCAAGTCTCCCTCGATGAGGAAGGCCTCCGCAAGAAAGATGCTTTTACCGACTGGCTGACGGCAGAAGGCATCCGCTGGGAAGGCGGCGAAAAAAGCTCCCACCTTCAAATCGGCGGCCTTCGCCATGCCGCCATGAAGGCCGGCTTGGGCATAATCCGGAAAAACAACTTTCTCTATACCGAGAAGGGCTCCTTCGTCATGCTCGAAGGCTTCGTCATCGATGCGCCCTGTGAACTCCACCAACATCACGACCTGAAGCCTTGCGCGCCTCAATGCCGCCTCTGTCAGGACCATTGCCCGACTCGGGCTCTTTCAGCCCCCTTTACCATGAATCCTTTGAAGTGCGTCTTTTTTTGGAATACCTTCGGGAAAAGCCAACTGCCGCCTGCGCTGCCTGAAAAAGCCATGGGGTCTTGGATCGTCGGCTGTGATGCCTGTCAAAATGCCTGCCCTTACAACCGCATTCCCGCTGCCAAACCGGAAAAGGAGACCCCTGAAAAAGTAAATCTCGCCCTGCCCTGGCTGGTGAACTGCTACCCGTCAAG